>NZ_JAQHXS010000030.1:0-267 GCF_027859275.1 Helicobacter sp. WB40
CATAGAAATAATTTTGATTATGATGAATACAGGGAGCTTTTAGATAGTTAGCTTGTATTTACTGCCAAAACATGATTGGCAAGGAAGCTAGTTTAGATCTACAATAAAGACACAACCTACACAACATGAAAAGAGGACATGAATCTGCCCCATGAAAGGCACGACATGAAAAGGTGTGTAACTATGCAAGAAACAAAGCACGACATGAAATGGGTGCTAGATTTGTAGCTTTGTCTGTGTGTAGCGGTCCTTTTAAAAGAAATTGTG
>NZ_JAQHXS010000031.1:0-265 GCF_027859275.1 Helicobacter sp. WB40
CCTACAGGATCCGCGTGAATCCCGAGGCCCTGGGACTGACCTTTCATGCGATCGTGCACGTAGAGCTGACGCGCCACGACCGTCAGGCGATCGAGGCCTTCATCCAGGCGGTGCGATCCGCGCCCGAGGTCCAGGACTGCTATGCCACCACCGGCCGGGCGGATTACCACCTGCGGATCCTCTGTGCCGATCTCGCCGCCTATAACCGATTCATGGATGACTTCCTGTTTCGTCTGCCGGCGGTCTCCTCGGCCCAGACCAATGT
>NZ_JAQHXS010000032.1:0-262 GCF_027859275.1 Helicobacter sp. WB40
GTCTTGGGCCGACTATGTGACCGGCCCCGCGTCCGTCAAGATTGTCAACCTGAAGGCCTATTGAGCAGCATGACGAGCAATCAAAAAGGGGGCCGAAGGCCCCCTAAACACATGTTCAAAACTGCTATCACGCAGCTTCCCGGTGAGCACAAGCGCCTACATCAGCTTGCCGCATCCCGAAAAAGTCAGAGGATTCGATCCTGTTTTTGCCCAGTGCCACCATCGCACGCATTACGGCTACGCTAACCGCAGCCACTTGGAT
>NZ_JAQHXS010000033.1:0-260 GCF_027859275.1 Helicobacter sp. WB40
GGTCGGACAGGCGCAGCCCGCCGGCGGTGGAAATCGCCTGCTCCATCGGCATGGCCCCGTCATGGGGGATCGGCAGCGCCTTGAGCAGCGGGGCGATGTCGTCAGGCAGGGGACGACCGAATTCCATCAAAAGCGCGCGTTTCGCCGGGTCCAGCCGGATCGCACGGCGCAGGTGCGAGGCCAGGCTGTCGCCGCGCCGCCGCTTGGCCAGTTTCGCGCGCAGCCGGTCCAGCGGGATGTCGGGCACCAGGTCCATATGC
>NZ_JAQHXS010000034.1:0-259 GCF_027859275.1 Helicobacter sp. WB40
GTCGATCAACGTCGAACTGCCGACCGAACAATCCGTGCGCGCCTATGCGCCCGAGAAATCCCCGGCCACGATCCGCGACGCCATGCAGCGGGTGAAAACCCGCCGCACCGCCAGCAAGGACCGCACCCACACGGGTAAGCGGCCGCCGAAATTCGCACCTGCGGGTCAATCGACGCAGATGATCGTCGGGGCCGATGCCTCGACCGACCGCACGATCCTGTCGCAATCCACCCGGCTTTACGGTGATTTCGGCCTGCGC
>NZ_JAQHXS010000035.1:0-256 GCF_027859275.1 Helicobacter sp. WB40
TGTCTGTCCTTACCTTGGTCTCACCTGGGTACCCATTCAGAGTGGCACGGAAAAAATTTTTATCAATTGGTAAATTTTTTGAGGATGGCTGCAGCTGCCGCATATGGGCGGTTTTGCTGAAACTGCGGGCATTCCGGACGGGGCGCGTTTGAGCGTCCCGTGGAAGCCGCTCAGCGCGTCACAGACCGGAAAACAAAGAAAAAAGGGCAAAGCCGCAGCTTCGCCCCTTGGACATTTTGCCAGTGCAGCATGGCAC
>NZ_JAQHXS010000036.1:0-248 GCF_027859275.1 Helicobacter sp. WB40
GCGCAGAGGAACGCGGGCAGTTCGATGCGGGGGATCTGATTGCCCCCGCACCAGCGGAAGAAACAGCGGAACAAACCGCCTGACCCGGGCTGCACCGGGCGTTAAACTGGCGGCGCATCGTCAGCGGGAATCCCCGCCCTCCCGGCGAATTGGTGGCATTTCGATAAAATCCTCCCCAAGTTTGTGGCGCAGTTTCCTTGACAGCCCAAATTCCGGTCCTTATCTCCGGGCCGTTAGCACTCGCAGGG
>NZ_JAQHXS010000037.1:0-243 GCF_027859275.1 Helicobacter sp. WB40
GGCCTTCTGTTCCCGTGAGCAGTTCCTGGGTTCCCCGGCGGCCATGCTGATCGCGGCACGGCGGGAAACCTGTGGGGATCTGTTGCGTCTTGCCCCGCAGCGCGCGGCCGCCCATTTGTCGCCGGCGGTCTGGGAACAGGTAAACCGGTTGCAGATCCGCAAGAGCCTGGCCGAGCTGGCCCATGAGCGTCTGCTGACGCCGCAACCCGTGGCAGGGGAGGCGGGCGCCTACACGGTTACCAC
>NZ_JAQHXS010000038.1:0-242 GCF_027859275.1 Helicobacter sp. WB40
TAAATGAAATAGAAGCTAATGTAAATATATTAGTGCAAGGTATTAATGATATGAGTGAATCTATAAGAGAACAAACTCAAGGTGTAACTCAAATAAATGAAGCAGTAGCTCAATTAGAATCTGTAACACAAGATAATGTAATTGTTGCTAATGATACACAAGATATTACTAATAATGTAAATAGAATTGCAGATGATATTATTAGTGATGTAAATAAGAAAAGATTCTAGGAGTCTTTTCTT
>NZ_JAQHXS010000039.1:0-230 GCF_027859275.1 Helicobacter sp. WB40
CCGTTGGCCCGATCGAGCCCGGCGTGCTGGAGGTGGTCGAGCTCCCAGTGGGCGGTGCCGGCCTGCAACACGCTGAGGGTCAGCACCGGCTCGGCCGACGCCGACGCGCTCAGCAGCAGACCCGCCACCAGGGTGCCCCACCGGCGTACCGGCCGTTGCCACCACCTTGATTCGCTGCACGTTGATTGCTTCATACCTGCACGATACGAAGCCCGCCAGGCATCCAGAAT
>NZ_JAQHXS010000003.1:0-191014 GCF_027859275.1 Helicobacter sp. WB40
TTACTAATAATGTAAATAGAATTGCAGATGATATTATTAGTGATGTAAATAAGAAAAGATTCTAGGAGTCTTTTCTTATTACCACAAATATCTTTGAAAGGCTTAGTTTTATAATTTCATATTAATTTTTCAAGCAAGATTTTGCAATTTACAAAACTATGTTAATTGCTTGAATTTATTATAAGTCAATTTTTATTTTGTGGTTTATTTGCATGGATTTTTATTGAGAGAAGATTTAATCTCTATTTGTAGTATTATACTTTTAGGCTTTCTATTTTTTGATTGTAATTTCCGCTAAATACATAGCTACCAGCCACAACAATATCCACTCCTGCTTTTTTTAGTTCCTCTACATTTTGATTATTTACGCCACCATCTACTTCGATTAAACATTGCGGATTTATTCTTTCTATTAAATCTTTTAATTCTTTTATTTTATCAATTGTATTTGGTATAAATCTTTGTCCTCCAAATCCTGGATTTACGCTCATTACAAGCACCATATCAATATATTCTATTAGATATTTTATGCTATCTATGTTTGTGTGTGGATTTAGAACTATTGCAGGGGAGATCCCATAGTTTCGTATTTTTTGCACTAGAGAGTTTGCGTGTTTTTCTTCTTCTATGTGGAATGATATGTATTTTGGTTTATATTTTGCAAATAAATCAACAAAAAAGCTATTATTTTGCACCATCAAATGTATATCTAGTGGTTTTGTGGCTACTTTTGCTACTGATTCTATTACTATAGGACCTATTGTAAGGTTTGGGACAAAGTGTCCATCCATAACATCTATATGTACTAAATCACAATTTTTGCAAATAATCTCTATATCTCTTTGTAGATTTCCAAAATCAGCCGATAGAATACTTGGTGCCACTAGCATAGCTTGTCCTTATGGTGTTTATGCGGATTTTAGCAAAAAATATAGAATTTACAAAATACCCTAAATTCGCTATAATGGTGTTATTTTATAAAATTTTGGTGCTGTTATGGAAAATAACTTTAAATATGATATTGAAATTATATTTGATACAATAAAACTTGCTAGTGTTGAAATTTTTGATTTATTAAAAAATAGCATGGGAGAATACACTAGCACACAGAATTCTACTGGAGATATGCAACTTAAAGTCGATGTTCTATCTGATGAAGTAATAATTAAGCATTTTAAGAATTTAAGCATTGTTAAGCAAATATGTAGCGAAGAGCAAGAAAGTATTATTAGTATAAGTCAAAATGGAAAATATAGCATAGCTTATGATCCTTTAGATGGCTCTTCTTTAATGGGTGCCAATTTAAGTGTTGGAAGTATTTTTGGTGTTTATGATGGAGATTTTCTGCCAGAAAATATAGTAGCAAGTGCATATGTGGTGTATGGTATGGTTATTGGAATAGGGTTTGCTTCTAATGCTTGTGATGGCGTTAGCTACCATGTATATAATGGCAAAGAATTTGTGTATAAAAAAACACTGAGTTTAAATAATAGTGGCAAAATAAACGCAACAGGTGGCACTCAAAAAAATTGGAGCACATCGCATAAAGAAAAGATCGAATCTTTGTTTAATCGTGGATATAGATTAAGGTATAGTGGAGGAATGGTACCTGATTTACATCATATATTAGTTAAAGGCGGAGGATTATTTTCATATCCTGCTACAAGCGATGCTCCAAATGGTAAGCTTAGAATGCTATTTGAGGTTTTTCCATTTGCATATATATTTGATAAAGCAGGTGGGGATTCTACTAATGGCAAAGATTCTATTTTGTCATTAAAGCCAAGGAATCTGCATGATACAACACCTTGCTTTTTTGGTAGCAAAGAGGAGATAGAATTTGTTAGAGAAAAATAAAATTGACATTTATTTAAGAGATCTAAAAGATTGTCAAAGTAGTCATGCAACTACTAGTTGCGACTTTTGTCAGCTTGCAAATAATTGTCAAAAAAAGAAAGACTTCGAAAGTCTGGTAGTGCAGAATCTGAATGAGCAAAGTAGTGTAATTGTAGAATGTCAAAAGTCAAATGGAGTTAGTAGTTGCTTTGTGTGTAAAATGGTTTTGGAATGCAATACTAGAAATAATTATGTAAATTCTGTTTATTTAAGCATGAATCGAGGCAATGGAGGTAGTTTTGAATTCTAAGTTTTATGTTACAACACCTATTTATTATGTCAATGATAAGCCTCATATAGGACATGCTTATACTACTATCATTAGCGATACACTAGCTAGGTATCATAGGCTATGTGGAGATGAAGTATTTTTCTTAACTGGGACAGATGAGCATGGGCAAAAAATTGAGCAATCGGCTAAGAAAAACAATGAAAATCCTAGTGAATATGTAGATAAGGTGGCTTCTAAATTTAAAGATATGTGGGATAGTTTTAATATAAGCTATGATAAGTTTATAAGAACTAGCGAAGTTGAGCATAAAAATAGTGTTAAAAACGCATTTATAAAAATGTTTAACAAGGGTGATATTTATAAAGGAGAATATGAAGGTAATTATTGTATTTCTTGTGAATCTTTTGTTATGAATGCTATCTTATGCCCTGATTGTGGTAAGGAATTAGTAAAATTAAAAGAAGAAAGTTATTTCTTTAAGCTTAGTGCGTATGAAGATAGACTTTTAAAGTTCTATGATGAGAATCCTAATTTTATCTTGCCAACTTATCGTAAAAAAGAAGTTATCAATTTTATAAAAAATGGTTTAGAAGATTTATCAATTACTAGAACTAGCTTTAAGTGGGGTGTAGAGATTCCTAATGAAGTGGCTCAAATGAGTGATAAAGAGCATGTTGTCTATGTGTGGCTAGATGCATTGATGAACTATTTAAGTGCACTTGGATATGAAAATAACTTGGAATCTAAAATGGAATTTTTCCCACCTGATATACAACTTGTAGGTAAGGATATTCTAAAGTTCCATGCAATTTATTGGCCTGCATTTTTGATGAGTCTTGATTTGCCTCTACCAAAGCATATAGCAGCACATGGCTGGTGGACTAAAGATGGTGCTAAGATGAGTAAAAGTATAGGTAATGTGGTGAATCCTAGCGAAGTGGTTAGCGAATTTGGATTAGATGTATTTAGATATTTCTTGCTTAGAGAAGTGCCATTTGGGCAAGATGGAGACTTTTCTCAAAGGGCAATTGTTGAGAGGAGTAATGCAGATTTAAGTAATGTGCTTGGTAATCTGCTAAATAGACTTTTGGGAATGGGTGAGAAATATTTTGATAATAATTTAGATTCTTTATCTTTTGCCAGTGCTTATGAGGTAGAGTTAAAAGAGGTAGAAGATTCAATTAATATAGCTAGAGAATATATTTTTAAAGTTGAATTACATAATTATTTAGAAAGCATTTGGAGAATCTTTGATCTAGCAAATTTGACAATCACAAAAAAAGAGCCGTGGAAACTCATAAAAGAGAACAAGTATAATGAGGTAGCAGAATTGTTGGTTTTTATATCAAATACATTAATTAAAGGTGCTTACATGCTATATCCTTGTATGCCTGCTTCTGCTAAGAAAATTTTGTCAGTTTTTTCATTAGGTGATGATGGATTTGGTAGATTTGTTGTTAATAAAGAGATTCTAACTTCTGTAAAATTAAATCATATACCACCACTATTCCCAAGACTAGAGGTAAAAGAAGAAATAAAACAAGAGATAAAGTCAGAAGCAAAATTAGAGCCATTAAGTATAGAAAATGTCATAGATAGAGATTATTTTATGAATATTGATATTAAAGTTGGCACTATAATAGAGGTTGAAGTATTGCCAAAAAGTGAGAAGCTACTAAAACTTAGAGTTGATTTAGGAGAAACAAGACCAAGACAGATTATTGCTGGAATCAAGCTTTACTATGAGCCACAAGAATTAGTCGGTATGCAAGTATGTGTGCTAGCAAATCTAAAACCAGCTAAGCTAATGGGAGAGATTAGTGAAGGAATGATACTAGCAGTTAAAGATGATAGCGGATTATCTGTGATTACTCCGCATAAAGTGGCACAAAATGGAAGCAAGATAAGCTAAGGATAGGTTATGAAAAAGGGAAATATACAAATTGGCGTTAATGAAGTTGTTGAAATTACTTTTGGAACATTATTAAATAAGCCCAGTATATCCTTTTTTAACCGAATCTGTGATGATGTAGAGCAAGTAACAAGAGGCGATTTGTTTGTAGCGTTTAATGCAAATGATATAAATTTAGCAATAGAGCGTGGTGCATTTGGTATCTTATTTAGTGAGGATATTGCCATTACTGATAATGAGGTAGCATGGATTTGTGTAGCAAATATAGAACAAGCTATAACCAAATTATTGCGACATTATTTGATTGTTAAGAGTAAGATTTTATTTTTATTAAGTAGTGATGAGTATGATATTGCTAGTTGTATTTTAAATCAAAATAAGAAAATTGCATACTTCAATGGTGGTTTTGTGCAATTATTACAATTTGTGATAGAGACAGAGAGTGCGTATGTGATGTATAGGTATAATGGGGACTTTTTATTAAATGAAATAGAACAAGAAGCAAAAATTCTAGATGATACAAAAATAGATGATGATAAGTTGCCATTTTCTATTAATTCATTCTCGCTTTTTGGCATTAAGATATTTTATAAGTCATTAGACTATTCGTTGCAGATTCCAAAGCTTTTTATACAACCACTATCAAGGATTATAAAGTTGGCTGATGAATATTGCTTTTCTGTGAAGCTTGATAATTTAAATGGAATCTCTAGTTTTAGGCCATTGTATTTAGATGAAAGAGGTTATATCTCTCAACCGGGCACTACTAATAAGGTAGTCCTATCATGCGAAGATGTAAAGCTTTATGAGCAATATTTGGCTTATTTTTCCATGTATGCTAAATGGGCTAAACTTATATTGTTTGTGCCAAAAATATATCATGAGTTATATACTCCATATGCTGATGTGATATGCTATGAAGATAATGACAGGCTTTTTGATGAGTTAATACATCAAAAATATAACTTTGCACTTATTTTAGGAATTAGTTCAGATATGCTTGAGAAGCGTTTTACAAAAGAAGATAAAGAAATTAGTTTATTTGATTTATAAGGAATATTTATGAAAATTGCAATACCAGTATATGACGATAGTCTAAGAATCTTTACAAACACGGGGCATACACCATTTTTTGCCATTTTTGAGCAAGTTGGTTCTGGAATGTTTAAAAAGATTGATTTCGTTGAATTAAGGCATAACCCTAGAGGTAATGTAGAGGCTAGTGAAGGTTGTTCTCATAATGATTCAGATATGAGCGAAGAAGAGCAAATAGCGCATAAACTAGAACATAATATCTTAGGTGAGATAATTAAAGATTGTCAAGTTGTGCTTGTAAAGAAGGCTTGTAAAAACACAGCAAAAGTATTTAATGAATATGGCATTAAAATATGTAAAATAGAAACTAATTGTTTGAATGCAAAAGATTCGTTTGTGTATATAAAATAATTTATTTTTGAAGGAGAATGTGGTTGTTAAAAGGTAATACAAAAAATAATATTTGTTGTGGGGGGGGGGGGTAATTATTTATTAGTATTAATGGCACCCTTGTATAAAGTGAGGGTAGCATGAAGATAAATACTCACAATTATGCACCATATGAAGGTAGGTTTGTAAATTTAAGAGAAGCAGAAATAGAAGATTCTAGCTTCATTCTTTCTCTACGGACAGACGTTAAAAAATCTAGATATCTACACAAAACACAAAATAGCCTAGATAATCAAGCACAATATATGCAAAGATATAAAACATTGAACAATGAATGGTATTTTATAGTTATTTCTAAAGAACAAAAGAGGCTTGGGACAATTAGTATATATCCACATGAAATACTTATTCCGCATTGGAATAATCAAAAAAATATAGATTCTGACAATCTAAAAGCAATAGGAATTGGACGATGGATTATGAGTGATGAGGCTTCATATGTGGAAGTTTTAGAGAGTGTATGTATTGCAAAGAGAATATTATTTATGGACTTTTTGGTGGATTTTGAGCCGTTTATTGCGCATAAAGATAATTTAAAAGTATTGCAATTTCACAAAAGATGGGGTGCTAGGATAGTTGGGAGTAGTGGAGATTTACAGCTTTTAGAGCTACATAGAGATGATTATTTGAAGAATAAAGTTAAGTTTGAAAATATGTTAAAAGAAGGAGAATAAATGAAAGATGAGCAATTAGAGAAAATAATTTTTGAGATTTTAAAGAATCTAGCAGACGAATTAGATGTAAGAGAGTTAGAAAATCCAACATTAGACACCAAGTTATATGGTGTTGGAGGCAACTTAGATTCTTTGGCTCTAGTTAGTTTTATATCTGATTTAGAAGATAGAATGAGTGATGAATTTGGTTTTAATGTTATATTAGCAAATGACAAAACAATGAGTGCTAAGCATTCCCCGTTTAGAAATGTAAAAGCACTAAAAGAGTATATATTGGGAATGCAATAATGCGTGTTGTTGTAATTACTGGCACAAGAAAGGGTATTGGTAGAAATCTATCAGAGTATTATCTTAATTGTGGTTATATAGTATGTGGTTGCTCTAGGAGCAAGAGTGATTTGGTGCATGAGAATTATAGGCATTTTTGTTTGGATATTAGCGATGAGAGTGCTGTTATAGATATGATTTTAGCCATAAAATTAGAGTTTGGCAAAATTGATATTTTACTAAATAATGCAGGTATTGCCTCCATGAATCATGTTATAACAACACCATACAAAAGTGTCAAAAATATTTTTGAGACAAATTTTTTTGGCAGTTTTTTATTTATTAGAGAAGTTTCAAAAGTTATGATAAATTTATATAGAAAGCAATATAAAAATAGCAATTTATCTCCATTTAGAATAGTAAATTTTGCAACAATAGCAGTTCCATTACAATTAGAAGGTGAAGCAATATATGCAGCTAGTAAGGCTGCAATTATTAATTTTACTAAGGTTTGTGCAAAAGAGCTTGCAAGTTTTGGCATTACTATTAATGCAATAGGACCAACACCAATAAAGACGGATTTGATAAAAAATGTACCAAAAGACAAAATAGAACTTCTATTAAATGCTCAATCCATAAAAAGATTCGGAACTTTTGATGATATTTGTAGAGTAATCGATTTTTTTATAGATTCTAAGAATGACTTTATAACAGGTCAAGTTATATACTTAGGCGGGATTAATGATTGATTTTAAAAGTCCATATTTAAATAAAATATCACAACATAAAAAAGATTCCATTGCTTTAATTTTTAACGATACTTGTATTAGCTATGGAGAGCTATTATCTTTAGTTGCTAATAATATTAAGCTATTAGAGTCTTATAGTGATAATGTTGTGGCTATTATTGGGGATTTTGACATACAAACTATAAGCTTTTTTTTAGCTTGCATAGAAACCAAAAAAGTTATTGTGCCTCTTTTTAGTGGTTTAAACAAATCGGATGTAGATAGCAAACTATATGAGAGCAATGCTAGTTTGATTTATAAAAATGGCAATTTAAAATCAATATCGTCAAATTGCAAAAATCATAAAAGTATAGATATGTTATTGAAATTAGGACATGGTGGATTAGTGTTGTTCTCTAGTGGTTCAACTGGTAAACCAAAGGCAATTTTGCATAATTTAGATAATTTGCTAGATAGTTATTTAGATAAGAAAAACAAAAATATTAATATTTTATTGTTTTTGATGTTTGATCACATAGGAGGATTGAATACATTGTTTAACGCTCTAGCAATAGGGGCTTCAGGGATAGCTATACAAGATAGAAAAAATATTGAAAAAATAGTAGAGTCGATTTGCAAATATCAAATTTCCATGCTTCCCGCTTCTCCTAGTTTTTTGAATTTGCTTTTATTAAGTGGGGTTCTCTTAAAGTTTGATGTGTCTTCTTTAAAAATTATTACTTATGGCACTGAAAAGATGCCAACAGCTTTGTTGGATAGGCTTAAAAAATCTATGCCAAGAGTTAGGTTTCATCAGACATTTGGGACTAGTGAAGTTGGAATCTTACAAACAAAAAGCTATCAAAATGCAATCAAGCTAGAAGGTGTTGATTATAAAATTTTAAATAACAGGTTGTATTTGAAATCAAAAACACAAGCTTTAGGGTATCTAAATGTCGATGATCATAGTTTTGATGAAGATGGATATTTTGATAGTGGAGATATGGTAGAGACGGAAGTAATTAATGGAGAAGAGTATATAAGGATTCTAGGTAGGGCAAAAGAAGTTATAAATGTAGGTGGAGAAAAGGTATTACCACAAGAAATTGAAGGGGTGATTATGCAAATAGATGAAATACAGGATTGTTTAGTATATGGTGAATCTAATGCAATAACTGGTCAGAGAGTTAGTGTAAAGGTCGTATTAGAAAGTGGCAAAAATCTAAGTAATATAGAGTTAAAACAAAAAATAAGAAATTTTTGTAAAGATAAACTTGACAGATATAAAATCCCAACAAAAGTCGAAATAGTAAGCAATCTTAATATAACCAACAGATATAAAAAGGAAAGACTGTAAAGAAAAATACATGAATTCGTGGATTCTAAATTTTAATATATTTTGGAACACCTTTTGCTTTTTACTACTTTGAATATTTTTATAAAGGGTAGTAAATGCAAGGCGGATATTATAGTTCTGTTGGCGGAATGGTAACGCAGATAAATCGTCTAGATGTTATTTCAAATAACATTGCAAATGCTAATACAACTGGATTTAAAAGAGATGATGTTGTAGTTGGTGATTTTTTGCGACTTTATGAACAAAGTAAAGATTTTTTGCCAATAGATGATCAAACTAAAGATGCAGCCAAGTTTTACAATAGATCCTTAAATCGTGTTCCTCAAATCGTAGAAGAATTTACAGATAGAAGTCTTGGCGGAATGATTAAAACTGATAATACATTTGATTTTGCTCTATCTAGAGAGAATGCGTATTTTATGATTGAAACTCCAAATGGAATTAGATTTACAAGAGATGGATCTTTTGTTTTAAATGAGGAGGGCAGGTTGGTAAATAAGGAAGGATTCCCAGTTTTACCAAGAGAATACCTAGATGCTCCACAATATATAGAATTTATCGATGGCTATCAAGTTGAAGTTGATACTAACGGGAATATCTATACTAGATCATTAAACAATGAAGAAATAAATGAAGCTATAATGATTTCAAATTTAGCGGTTGCTTCATTTGAGAATCCAAAATACTTAAAAAAAGTTGGTGATAACTTATATGAGTATCCACAAGCTAAATTAAATCAGCTTGAAATGCTAGAGCAAAGTGGAGCAGTAAGGCAAGGATTCCTAGAAAAAAGCAATATAAATGTTGTTTATGAGATGACAGGGTTGATTGAGACAAATAGGTTGGTTGAAGCTTATTCAAAAGTTCTAAAAACACATATGGATGAGCTAAATACTGAAGCAATTACAAAATTAGCAGCTAAAGCATAATAAAAGGATTTAATATGATGAGAGCACTTTATACAGCAACAACAGGTATGTTAGGACAACAATTACAAATAGATGTAACTTCAAATAATATCTCAAATGTAAATACTCATGGATACAGAAAAGAAAGGGCAGAGTTTTCAGATTTGTTTCATCAAGTTTTACAATACGCTGGATCTAGCACTAGCGAGACTACTACATCTCCAACTGGAATTGAAGTTGGTCTTGGTGTGCGTCCTACTTCTGTGCAAAAATTATTTGGTCAAGGTAATTTTAAAGAAACAGAGAATAACTATGATATAGCAATTGAAGGGAATGGATTCTTTCAAATAGAGCTTCCAGATGGAACTATTGCCTATACTAGAGATGGTGCTTTCAAAAGAGATAATGAAGGAAATGTTGTTAATTCGCAAGGGTACTTGTTGGTTCCTAATATAACAGTGCCTGATGATGCTACGCAATTTAGTGTTGGGACAGATGGAACTGTAACGGTTGTGCAAGGCAATGAAACAACCGAACTGGGTCAAATAGAAACAGTGAATTTCATTAATCCTGCTGGTTTGCATGCACTTGGGGATAATTTATATCTAAATACAAATGCTTCTGGTGATCCTATTGTTGGAACTCCGGGGTTAAATGGATTTGGAACTCTAAGACAAGGGTTTATAGAGACAAGCAATGTAAAATTGGTTGAAGAAATGACTGACTTGATTGTTGGACAAAGGGCTTATGAGGCAAACTCAAAATCGATTCAAACAGCAGATTCAATGCTACAAGTTGTAAATCAATTGAAGCGTAATTAATAACTAGCGAATCTTTTTAAGATTCGCATTCTTTGCAGATTCCAAGTAGGGCAATCGAGCTATCTCGAATCTTATAGCCTGTTTCTTTTTCGCAACTTTGCTTTAGATTGTCTATTACTTCTTCTAAATGTATATCTTTTATCATTCCGCACCTTTCACATACCAAATGTATATGTGGCTTTTTTGTTAGCTCATATCTTGGTTTTTGGTTTGGTAGTTTTACTTCGTCAATTATTTTTACTTCTTGCATTGATGTTAGATTCTTATAAATTGTAGCTAAAGACATTGATGGGTGATTTTTTTTGATATTTTCATATATCTCGTCTATACTTATATGTCCTTTGGTATTTATTTCTTGTAGAATTGCCATTCTTTGTGGAGTAACTTTTAAATTTCCGTTTTTTAAAATTTGTTCAAACATTCTATGCCCCTTAAACAAATAATTAATAGTGTTTTAAATTTTTGTAATTGCGATTATATATTATAGGATTGTTAGTTGTCAATAAAAATTATTCTTTAGATTTTAAAAATTTAGATGTAAAATTTTTACTTTTATTATTTGTTTTAAATATATTTTTTGCTAGAATCACCGCTATTATTTTTTTATTTTTAAGGTGTGAAAGTTTGTTTGGTGCTATACAAGATGGTTTTCAAAACGCTATAAATAAGATTAGATTCCATGATGATGAAAAGGCATTAAAAAAGGCTTTAGATGAGCTTAAAAAGGCATTGTTAAAGTCAGATGTGCATTATAAAGTTTTAAAAGAATTGCTAAGTGATGTTGAGCAAAAAACTAAAAGTGCTGGAATTGGCAAGAAGTCTTTTTTAGATTCTTTACAATCATCTTTAACAAATATACTAAATGCACCGGGCAATTATGGATTTATCTTTGCTTCTAAACCACCAACTATCATACTTATGTCAGGTCTTCAAGGAAGCGGTAAGACAACTACAACGATAAAATTAGCCAATTATTTAAAGCTAAAAGGAAAGAAGGTTTTAGTTGCCGCTTGTGATTTGCAAAGACTAGCAGCAGTTGAGCAGCTAAGGCAGTTAAGCTCTCAAGCTGAAGTTGATTTTTTTCATATCGAAAATACAACTGCAGTTGATATTGCAAAAGAGGCTAAAAAGAAAGCAGAACAAGGTTTGTATGACGTCTTGCTTGTAGATACTGCCGGTAGATTGGCTATTGATGAAGCATTGATGAATGAGTTAGAAGATATAAAAAATAGTATAAATCCTAATGAAATATTTTATGTAGTGGATAGTTTAAGTGGTCAAGATGGTGTAAAGAGTGCTGGTTTATTCCATGAGAAAATCAAACTAGATGGAGTAATTTTAAGCAAGTTTGATGGAGATAGCAAGGGTGGCATTGCACTATCAATCGCTCATCAATTAGGAATCCCTCTTAGATTTATAGGTGTTGGGGAGAAGATTCCTGATTTAGAAGTCTTTATCCCAGATAGGATTGTAAGTAGGCTAATGGGAGCAGGTGATATTCAGTCTCTTGCTGAAAAAACTGCATCTATTATAAGCGAGAAAGAAGCAAAGAATCTTAGTAAAAAAATAAAAAAAGGAAAATTTACCTTTAATGATTTTCTAGCACAGCTTGAGAATCTAAAAAAATTAGGCTCTATGCAATCTATATTATCTATGGTTCCGGGATTGTCAAATATGTCTAGTGCTTTAAAAGATGTTGATTTAGATAATTCTAAAGAGATAAATCAAATAAAGGCTATGATCTTCTCTATGACGCCTAAGGAGAGGGAGAATCCAGAACTACTAAATGGAAGTAGAAAAAAAAGAATTGCAGCTGGAGCGGGCATTGATGTTAGTGATGTAAATAGATTTCTAAAGCAGTTTGAAAACGCTGCTAAGATGGCAAAAAAATTCTCAAAAGGTGGTATGGGAGATTTTATGAATCTTATGAAAGAAGCTAGAATGGGGCAGCTTAGACGATAAAGTTTGTCCAAAGTAGAATTTTTCTATTTTTGACAGATTTTATTCTGTATTTTAATTTTAGGAGTTTTTATGGCAACAGTTATTCGTCTAACTAAAATGGGACGCAAGAAAAAGCCTTTTTATAGAATTGTAGTTACAGATAGTAGAAAAAAAAGAGATGGTGGTTGGATAGAATCTATTGGTTATTACAATCCTCTAACAGAGCCTTCTACTGTTAAGTTTGATGCTGATAGATTGAAATATTGGGTTAGTGTTGGCGCTAAAATGAGTGAAAGAGTTAAAACAATTACAAAATAAACATGATAGACAAATTTATTTTATCTTATGTTCAAAAGATAGTCTTAGAACCAGAAAAAGTAAAAATTGTAAAGCGTGTCATAGAAGATAATTTTTACGAAATTGAGATTCTAGCCTCTAGCGTTGATGCTGGACGCTTGATCGGTAAAGATGGCAAAATGATAGGTGCTATGAAGACATTTATCTCTGGGCTAAAGGCTAAAGATGGTAGCTCATATAGAATAGTAGTAAAGCCAATATAAGTGAAAAAACTAGATGATAAAATAGTTGTAGCCAAGATTGGCAAGGTTTTTGGCGTTAGGGGAGAGTTGCTATTGCATGTGCTTAGTGATTTTCCGCAGTCAATTAAAAGTGGTTCTACATATTTCTATGAAAGAGGAGAACTAGTTATCAAGTCATTTGATAGGTTAAAATCCATAGTTAGCTTTGAAAAAATAGACAATAGAGAAGAAGCTAGACTTCTTACAAACTGTCATTTATATACTACAAAGAATGATACGGCTAATACTTGTATTTTGGGTAAAGATGAGTATTTTTGGTTTGATATTGTCGGCTCTAGTGTTTATGAGAATAATATACTTTTAGGTATTGTAGATGATATAGATAGGTTTGGTGGTGGTGATTTTTTGTGCGTTAAGACCGATATAAATCTAGTAACACAAGGAATGCCAAAACAATTTCTAATACCATATACTGATAGATATATTTTAAATGTAAAAAATACGAAACCAAAAAGTATATTTGTTCAATTTTGTAAAGATATTTTGGAAAATAGCTAGATGAAGTTTTCGTTTGTTAGCTTATTTCCGAATTTAATCGAGCACTATTTTTGTGATTCAATATTAAAAAGAGCAATAGATTCTAAACTTATTGAGGTTGATTTTTATAATCCTAGAGATTTTAGTGATAATCGGTATTTGAAGGTAGATTCATATCAGGTTGGTGGTGGAGCTGGTTTATTATTAGATGTGTATTCTTTGGGTAATGCACTTGAATTTTTGACACAAAGATATCCTAGAGCACATATTATATTTTTAACCCCATGTGCGAAATTATTTCATCAAAATGATTCAAAAAGATTAAGTAGATTAGAACATATAATATTTGTCTGTGGCAGATATGAGGGGTTTGATGAAAGGATTTTAGAGTTTTATGCTAATGAAGTTTTTAGTATTGGTGATTTTATCCTAACTGGTGGCGAACTTGGTGCATTATGTCTTTGTGATAGTATTGCAAGACATATTGATGGTGTATTGGGAAATTCTGATTCTTTGCTTGGAGAGAGCTATGAAGATAATTTGCTTGAAGCACCAAATTTTGCCAAACCTTATAAATTTAAAAATTTAAGTATCCCTTCAGAATATTCAAAGGGAAACCATGTTAGAATCCGAACCTTAAAAATGAAAGCGTCAGAGGCTAAGACAAAATATCATAGACCAGATTTATACTGGCAACATAAACATAAGGGCAGATAATGAGAAATAAATACATAGAGCATTTTGAAAATGCACAAATTAAAGACAAGAACATTCCACAATTTAAAGCTGGTGATACTCTAAGAGTTAGTATTAGGATTTCAGAGGGGGATAAAACTAGGATTCAAAACTTTGAAGGTATATGTATATCTCTAAGAGGCACAGGTGTTGGCAAGACTTTTACTATTAGAAAAATTGGTGCTAATGGTGTTGGCGTTGAGAGAATCTTGCCTATTTACTCTGATAGTATCGAGGAGATTAAGGTATTAAAAATAGGTCGTGTAAGAAGAGCGAAATTATATTATCTACGCACTAGAAGTGGAAAATCAGCAAGAATTAAAGAGATTAGAAAATAATCCTTTTGATTCTGTAGCTAATCCTTTGTGATTTTTCGCACACTATATTTCTTTAGTAAAATTAAATACTTTTACAATCTTTAAGCAATTTTTCATTACAATAGCAGGTTTTATTTTGTCATAGAGGTATTTTTATAATGATGAGTTTGTTTAAAGTGTTAATAGCATCTTTGTTTTCCATTTTATTCTTTTCTTCTTTGGCTTATTCTTCTCCGTTTGGCAATAAATTAATTGTTCCTATTGTTGAGATGGATAAGGATTCTGAACATTATGCTTATGTGCCCGCATTTGATTTGCGTGTTGGTGAGAGTGGAGAGATTATTAGATGGTTTGATAAAGATCACTCGGGGATTGTCGCAAAAGCTGCGATTGTAGAGGTTAAGGATAATTTAGCCAAGATTGCTTTTGAGCCTTTTGAAGGCTTGGAACAAAAGGCGTTTCCAACGCCAACACTTTTGCCTCAAAAGAATGATGAAGTAATATTTCGTGCATTCAATGATAGAGCATTTTTGATAGCACCATCACAAGACATATATGAGAAAATAAAGGACGCTTACCCAGATGTTACTTGGATGCACCCTGATTTGTTTGCTGCATATCTAATGGATGTAGGTCATACTGCACCTGTTAAATCTGACTTTAGAAAGGTATGCACACAATATGCAACAGGTATTGTATATATTGTTAATTTGAATGAGGGTCAAGCCCTAGATTGTCAGACATTTTCGGTTGTCAAGAAGGATTATATTACAGGAAGAGCACCGATAGAAGATAGAATGTTGCCATTTTTCTCTCGCATAGGAAATAATAATCAAGAGTGGTTTGAGTATTTTATTAATGATGTTAAAACACAAGATTATTACTTGTATTTTGATTCTTTGTTAAAAGGTGAGATTAAAGATGAAGATGCTACTTTCTTTGGTCGTATAAATAGATATTTTTCAAATACAATAAAGAATATTTTTTAGAGTTTGATATGCGTGATTCTCACTTTGAATACTTTAAAACAATAGTTGGCGATAATGATTGCTTTAATGATGAAGCACATATTCAAGCATATTGCTATGATGCAACAAGAGAGAGGGCATATCCTAAGTATGTTGTTTTTCCACATAATGAAGATGAAGTATCTAAGATATTAAGATATTGTAATGATAATCTAATCTCAGTTGTGCCTAGAGGTGCTGGAAGCGGTTTTACTGGAGGAGCATTACCAGTCAATGGTGGAGTTGTATTAGCATTAGAAAAACATATGAATAAGATTCTAGAAATAGATATGGAAAATATGGTTGCTAGGGTAGAGCCGGGTGTCATAAATGCTCATTTACAAAAGGAAGTTGAATCTCTTGGATTATTTTATCCACCAGACCCAGCAAGTGAGCAATATTCTACAATAGGTGGTAATGTCAGCGAAAATGCTGGTGGTATGAGAGCTGCAAAGTATGGAATCACAAAAGATTTTGTAATGGCTTTAAGGGCAGTATTGCCAAATGGAGATATTATAAGAGCCGGTAAAAAAACAATCAAAGATGTAGCAGGATACAATATTGCTGGTATTTTAATAGCAAGTGAAGGGACACTTGGTGTAATTACTGAAATTACATTAAAATTACTTGCTAAGCCAAAATTTTCTCAAAGTGCAATGGGAATCTTTCCTAGTATAGATAGTGCTATGAATGCAGTTTATAAAACTATGGCAAGCGGGGTAACACCTGTTGCTATGGAATTTTTAGATAACCTTAGCATAAGGGCAGTTGAGAGCAAGTTTCACAAGGGATTGCCTGTTGATGCTGGGGCGATTTTGATTACTGAAGTTGATGGTAGTTTGCAAGAGGATATTGATTATCAAATCAAAAAAATAGAAGAAAAATTCTATGAAAATGGTGCTATTAATTTTATAAAGGCACAAAATTCTGAAGAAGCAGAGAATCTATGGTTTGCAAGAAAGAATGCTTCTCAAAGTATTACAATATATGGAAGTAAAAAATTAAATGAAGATATAACTGTGCCTAGAGCCAGTCTACCAAAGCTATTATCAAAAATACAAGAAGTATCAGATAAATATGGAGTTATTATACCTTGCTTTGGTCATACTGGCGATGGCAATGTGCATACAAATGTAATCGTTAATGGTGGCGATGAAAATGAACTTAAAAAAGGTCATCAAGCAATAGAAGAAATATTTAAAATCACAATAGAGTTAGGAGGCACACTAAGCGGAGAGCATGGAATAGGAATTTCAAAAGCACCATTTATGAAGTTAGCTTTTAATGAGTGTGAGATGAATCTATTTAGAAGTATAAAAAAGGCATTTGATCCAAACAATATTTTAAATCCGGGTAAAATGGCATTATAAAGGACAAACATGATAGATATTCAAAAAATAAAAGATATTTTACCTCATAGATACCCATTGTTATTGGTTGATAGAATCGTTGATATAAAGGTTAATGAAAGTCTTAGTGCATATAAAAATGTAACAATAAATGAAGATATATTTAATGGTCATTTTCCAGGACAAGCAGTGTATCCGGGAGTGTATATAATTGAAGGTATGGCTCAAGCTGGTGGCGTATTGGCTTTCATTAGTATGTTTGGCGAAGATTCTGCTAATAATGGGGATAAAATAGTTTATTTTATGAGTATAGATAATGCAAAGTTTAGAAAGCCAGTTGTTCCGGGAGATAGGCTTGATTATAAGCTTGAAGTCTTAAAGCATAAAGGCGATATTTGGGTTTTGCAAGGGTATTGCTATGTAGATGATAAAATGGTAGCTCAAGCAGAGTTAAAAGCTATGATTGTAGATAAAAAGGCTGAAAGATGAGCAAAATCGCTAGTAGTGCAGTAGTAGAAGAAGGTGCTATTTTAGGCGAGAATGTCGAAATAGGGCATTTTTGTTTTATAGGTAAAGATGTAAAAATAGGTGATAACTGCAAAATACACAATAATGTAACGATTGTTGGTAATACAACTTTGGGGATTGGAAATGAAGTATTCCAAAATTCTGTCTTAGGCACTAAGCCACAAGATTTAAAATATAACGATGAACCAAATGAGCTAATTTTTGGTAATTTTAATAAGATTCGTGAATTTACAATGATAAATCCAGGAACAGAAGGTGGTGGAAGTATCACTAAAATTGGAGATTCAAATTTGCTAATGGCTTATGTGCATGTAGCACATGATTGTATTATAGGCAATAATTGTATTTTGGCAAATGGTGTTACTCTTGGTGGTCATGTAATACTTGGGAATCACATAAACATAGGAGGCTTAACCCCAGTTCATCAGTTTGTAAAAATTGGGGATTATGCTATGGTGGCTGGTGCTAGTGCATTATCACAAGATATTCCTCCGTTTTGTATGGCAGAAGGAAATAGAGCTGTAATTAGAGGATTAAATCTTCATAGGTTACGCAAAAATTTTGAACACCACGAAGTTGATAAGATTAATAGTGCTTATAAGCGGTTATTTGTGGCTAATAAACCCATAAAAGAAATAGCAAGCGATATTTTAGCTGAAGATTGTGATTTAAATGTTTCAAATTTATGTAATTTTATAATTCAATCAACTAGAGGCATACCTTTTGTGAGGAAGAATAATGAGTGAACGAGTATGTAATTTTTGTAAATCAAAAGAAACAAATAAGAATCCATTAATTACAGGAAATGATGTATGTATATGTAAAAATTGCGTTATTGCATCTTATAAAATAATTTTTGGTGTGGAAGATGAGTATGACTATAAAAATAGTGAAGAAGATAGCAGTATAGATGACAATTTGATTCCACTAATACCACCAAAAGAATTAAAGGTTACACTTGATGAATATGTAATAGGACAAGAAGAAGCAAAAAAGGTATTTAGCGTAGCTGTATATAATCATTACAAAAGAATATCTCAAAATGTTGGCGATGATGATGTAGAAATTGCAAAATCAAATATCTTGCTTATAGGTCCAACTGGTAGTGGCAAGACATTAATGGCACAGACTTTAGCAAGATTTTTAAATGTCCCAATTGCAATTTGCGATGCTACAAGTCTTACAGAAGCTGGATATGTTGGAGAAGATGTAGAAAATATATTAACTAGATTGCTACAAGAAGCAGATGGTGATGTAAAAAAGGCAGAGAGAGGAATTATATTTATAGATGAGATTGATAAAATATCTCGTCTATCAGAAAATAGATCTATAACAAGAGATGTATCAGGTGAGGGAGTTCAACAAGCATTGCTAAAGATAATAGAAGGAAGTGTTGTAAATGTTCCTCCAAAAGGTGGTAGAAAGCACCCTAATCAAGAATTTACTCAAGTAAATACAAAAGATATATTATTTATTTGTGGTGGTGCATTTGATGGGCTAAAAGATATTATCCAAAGACGCACAAGTGGAAATACTCTTGGATTCCATAATGTTAAATTAGAGCAAACTTTAAAAGATGATTTGCTAAGCAAAGTTGAACCAGATGATTTGGTATCTTTTGGGCTTATACCAGAGTTAATAGGTAGATTGCATATGATAGCTACTTTGGGAGAAATCACAAAAGAAGCAATGATTTCAATACTTAAAACACCTAAAAATTCTTTAGTTAAACAATATAAAAAACTTTTTGAAATGGACGGGGTTAATTTAATTTTTGAAGATGATGCACTAGAAGGGATAGCCAATTTAGCAATAGAGCGTAAAACAGGTGCTAGAGGTCTTAGATCTATTATGGAAGAAGTTATGCTGGATATTATGTATGAGTTACCGGAGCTAAAGGGATATGATGTGATTATTACAAAAGATTCTGTACTAAAAGCTTCAAAACCAATATTGGTAAAACAAAAAAAGAATAAAAAAAGTGCTTAAGGAGAGAAAGATATGCTAATAGATAAGATAATTGGTTGGTTTTCGCATGATATTTCTATTGACTTAGGAACAGCAAACACAATAGTAATAGTAAAAGGGCAGGGTGTAATAATAAATGAGCCATCAGTAGTAGCAGTCCAAAATGATAGGTTTGGTAAAAATAAAATACTAAGCGTAGGACAAGAAGCAAAGGAAATGGTAGGCAAAACCCCCGGAAGCATAACTGCAGTTAGACCAATGAAAGATGGAGTTATCGCTGATTTTGATATGACAGAGAAAATGATACGCCACTTTATAGAAAAGGCACATAAGAGAAAAGCATTAATGAGACCACGAATTATAGTGTGTGTGCCATATGGACTAACTGGAGTTGAAAGAAAAGCAGTAAAAGAATCTGCAATGAGTGCTGGAGCAAGAGAGGTGTTTTTAATTGAAGAACCCATGGCAGCAGCTATTGGTGCTGGGCTTCCAGTAAAAGAGCCTAAAGGTAGTTTGGTGGTTGATATTGGTGGTGGAACTACTGAAATTGGTGTTATTTCTCTTGGTGGTTTGGTTATTTCAAAGTCTTTAAGAGTTGCTGGTGATAAGCTCGATTGTGCGGTAGTTGAGTATGTAAGGAGAAAATATAGTCTTCTAATAGGAGAGAGAACTGGAGAGGAGATTAAAATTGGAATTGGTTCTGCAATTAGCTTACCTGAACCTTTAAGTATGCAGGTTAAAGGTAGAGACCAAGTAAGCGGTCTTTTAAATACAATAGAGCTTACAAGCGAAGATGTAAGAGAAGCTATGAAAGAACCGCTAAAAGAAATATCAAATGCCCTAAAAGATGTGCTAGAGCAAATGCCACCTGATCTAGCAGGAGATATAGTAGAAAATGGGATTGTCTTAACTGGAGGTGGAGCTTTAATTAGAGGGCTAGATAAATATCTATCAGAGATAGTGAAATTACCTGTATATGTTGGAGAAGAGCCATTATTGTGTGTAGCAAAGGGAACGGGTAAAGCATTAGAAGAAATTGATGTATTACAGCAATTATCCTATGAGTAATGTATGAGAAAACTTGCTCTTTGGGTTCTTTTTTTATCAATTGTATTGTTTTTATCCATTAGGCTTTCTAAGGAGATTCATGCACAAGTGTTGTATTTTTCTGATTTAGTGAAAGTTGGGGTTTTAAACTTAAACAATAATGTCGTCAATACAATTACAAGGCATTTTGACCAAGCAAAACAGATTAAACATTTAAATAATGACTTAAAAGACAAGGAAAAGATAGCTTATGAGTTGGAGTTTCTAAAATCAGAATATAATGCCCTGCTATCTTCGGTTAATTCTACATTTGGTATGGAAATGCCAAATATGCAACTAGCAAGAACACTATCTTATGTGAATATAAATGACTATACAAAGGTATGGCTAGAATCTCATACTGGTAGAAATGTTGATCATTCGGTAATTTATGGGTTGGTGGTAGATGATAAAGTAGCAGGTATTGCAAGATATGAAAATGAAAGACTAATAGGCTACCTAAATGGTGATGAGAAGTGTAGTTATGGTGTTGTTGTGGGTGAGAATAAATTAGGTGGGGTTGCCAAATATGATTTAACAAAAGGATTCATTGTTGATTATATACCTTTGTTTCCTGCCATTGAAGTTGGTGATTTGGTTTATACAAGTGGTTATGATGGAATCTTTTATTCTAATATTTTTGTAGGAGAAGTTACTGGAATAGAAAAGAGACAAGGTTATCAAATCGCTACTTTAAAAGTTGCCATAGATGATGTATCGCGCTTATATTGGTTGATTGATATAGGTAATGAACATGTATTAAATAATATTCACCTAAATGACAACAACTCTACTGATTCAAATGAAACTAATTTTAAAGATTTGATAAATATAAATTAAAATATAAAATATTGTGATAGAATTAGGTTAATTTAAAGTTAAACTTAAGGGGGTTTTATGGACATAATAGAAGAATCTTTGTTTAGTAAGGCAGAAGCTAGATTAAATCAGCTAAAAAAACTGCCCGCTCTAAAAAAGGATAGAAGCATTACAAAGGCTTTAAAAGAGCATGGAATATCAAGAAGAGATTTTATGAAATGGGCTGGTGCTATGACTGCTATGCTATCTTTGCCGGCTAGTTTTGCACCATTGACTGCTAGAGCTGCTGAAGTAGCTGATAGATTACCTGTGATTTGGTTACATATGGCAGAATGTACCGGCTGTAGTGAGAGCTTGTTAAGAAGTGATGGTCCTGGCATTGATAGTCTTATATTTGATTATATTTCTTTAGAATATCACGAAACATTAATGGCTGCTTCTGGATATCAAGCAGAGCAAAACTTAGAAGACGCTATTGAAAAATACAAAGGAAGATATGTTCTAATGGTAGAAGGTGGTGTCCCAACGGCATTAGAAGGGCAGTATTTGACTATTGGCGCACATGGTATGACTGGTTTAGAGAGTGCTAGAAAAGCTAGTGAGAATGCAGCTGCTATTTTTGCTATTGGAACTTGTTCTAGCTTTGGTGGGATTCAAGCAGCAAACCCAAATCCAACTGCATCAAAGCCTCTAAGTGCCGTTACAAATAAGCCTGTAATTAATGTTCCCGGCTGTCCTCCTAGCGAGAAAAATATAGTTGGAAATGTATTGCATTTTATTTTATTTGGCACATTACCTAGCGTTGATGCGTTTAATCGTCCAAAATGGGCATATGGTTTAAGAATCCACGATTTATGTGAGAGAAGAGGGCATTTTGACGCAGGTGAGTTTGTGCAAACTTTTGGCGATGAAGGTGCTAAGAATGGGTATTGTCTATATAAAGTAGGCTGTAAAGGACCATATACATTTAATAACTGCTCTAAACTTAGATTCAACTCTCATACTAGTTGGCCTATACAAGCAGGACATGGTTGCATAGGCTGTAGTGAGCCAAACTTCTGGGATACAATGGGACCATTTGAAGAACCTATGGCAAATAGATTGTTTAATACTCCTATGTTTGGTGGTGCTGATAAAACAGCAGATAACATAGGAATCGCACTCTTAGGAGCAGCAGCTATTGGTATGGCAGCACATGCAGTATTATCAAACATTAAAAAAGATAAGGAGCAATAATGACAAAGAGAATTATTGTAGATCCAATTACTAGAATTGAGGGGCATTTAAGAATTGAGGTTATTGTAGATGAGAACAATATAATACAAGAGGCGTATTCTAGCTCTACACTATGGAGAGGATTGGAAGTAATAGTTAAAAATAGAGATCCTAGAGATGTTGGATTTATGGTGCAAAGAATCTGTGGTGTTTGCACATATTCGCATTATAAAGCCGGTATTACAGCAGTAGAAGATGCACTTGGTATTGAAGTGCCATTTAACGCACAAATGGTTAGGGCGTTAATGAATGTTTCTTTGGTATTGCATGATCATTTAGTGCATTTTTATCATTTGCATGGGCTTGATTGGTGTGATATTACTTCTGCACTAAAAGCAGATCCAAAAAAAGCTTCAGAATTAGCATTTAAATATTCCAAAAATCCTATTGCAACTGGTGCTGATGAGCTAAAAGCAGTGCAAGAGAGGGTAAAAAAGTTTGCAAGTGGAAAACAAGGCTTAGGACCTTTTGCGAATGCGTATTGGGGACATGGGACATATAAATTCACACCAGAGCAGAATCTAATAGTATTATCACATTATCTTAAAGCATTAGAGATTCAAAGAGTAGCCGCACAGCTTATGGCTATTTTTGGTGCAAAGCAACCACACCCTCAATCTTTAAGCGTTGGTGGTGTAACTTGTGTTATGGATATATTAGATCCTTCAAGACTTGGTGATTGGCTTACAAAATATAAAGAAGTAGCCGATTTTGTGAATCGTGCTTATTATGCTGATGTTGTAATGGCTGCTGAAATGTATAAAAATGAACCTAGCGTGTTAAAGGGTTGTGGAGTTAAGAATTTTATCAGTTATGAGGAGATTCCTGTAAATAAAAGCGAATTTTTATATAGCACTGGTATTGTGAGAAATGGTGATATATCAAAACTTCTGCCACTTGAAGAAGATCTAATAACTGAAGAGGCAACTCATTCATGGTATAAAGAAGATAAACCTCTTCACCCATATGATGGAGAGACAGAGCCAAATTATACTGGATTTGTAGATGCAGATACTATTGGACCTGATGGGAAGCCAATTCATACTAAAGCATTGCAATTAGATGGAAAATATAGCTGGATTAAATCTCCTAGATATAATGGTGAGCCTATGGAGGTTGGACCATTGGCTGCTATTGTTGTTGGATTAGCAGCAAAGAATCCTAGAATCACAAAAATTGCTACACAATTTTTAGAAGATACTGGATTACCTGTTGAGGCATTATTTACAACGCTTGGAAGAACGGCAGCTAGAGTGTTAGAATGTAAACTTTCTGCTGATTATGGTATTGAAGCATTTAACTCTTTGGTTGAAAATCTAAAAACCGGCGATCAAGCTACATGTGCTCCTTATAAAATAGATAACAATAAAGAGTATAAAGGTAGATATATAGGCAATGTTCCTAGAGGAATGCTTAGCCATTGGATAAGAATTAAAAATGGTGTTGTGCAAAATTATCAATGCGTAGTGCCTAGCACATGGAATGCTGGACCAAAAGATTCAAAAGAACAAATGGGACCTTATGAGGCTTCATTGGTTGGGACAAAAATACAGGATTTAACACAACCTTTAGAGATAATAAGGACTATACATTCATTTGATCCTTGCATTGCTTGTTCTGTGCATGTGATGGATACAAAAGGGCATGAGCTTGGAGAGTATAAGATAGATCCAATAGCAATTGGTTGTAATATCTAAGGAGATTCCTATGGAGAAGAAATATAAAGCAGTCTATGAGTTCTCAAAACTCACTAGAATACTCCATTGGGTTAGGGCTATTTGTATAGTTATACTTACAATAACTGGATTTTATATTGCATATCCGTTTATAGCACCTGATAATCACACTGGTGAGCCTACTGGATTTTTATATGCATTAATGAGGAGTTGGCACTTGATACTTGGATTTGTATTGATTGCTATTTCTGTATTTAGAATCTACTTGTTTGCATTTACTAAAGAGTGTTCTTTTGAGAGAAGATCATTTTTAGATGTGGTAAATCCAATTGTGTGGTTTAAAGTTTTGAAAGCTTATTTGCTAGTTGGTGGGCATCCTCATTTAAAGGGTGCGTATAATCCTTTGCAAATGGTTACATATATAGGTGTTATGTTGCTTATTATTGGCATTAGTGTTACTGGATTAATATTATATGCACATGTGTATCATAATGGTCTTGGTGGTGCTATCATGCCATTTACTAGAGAGCTTGAAGTGCTTTTTGGTGGATTAGCAAATGTTAGGTTTATACATCATATATTAACTTGGGCGTTTATTATATTCTTACCTATCCACATATACATGGCTTCTTGGAATGCTACTAGATATCCCGGTGCTGGTATTGATACTATAATTAGTGGATATAAATTCGAAAAAGAAGAGCAACATTAATTGAAGATTCTAGTTTTAGGTATTGGAAATATACTATTTGGAGATGAAGGCATAGGCGTTCATCTATCGAATTTGTTAAAGCTTAATTATACTTTTAATGGTGAGCATGAAGTTGTGATATTAGATGGTGGCACTATGGCACAACATCTAATCCCTATCATTACTGAATATGATAATGTGCTAGTTATAGATTCAGTAGATGCAAACGACGCTAAAATAGGAGATGTTTATTTCTTTGATTTTAGCGTTATACCTGATAATATCACTTGGGCTGGTAGTGCTCATGAAGTAGAAATGCTCCAAACTTTAAAAATGATAGAGATGTTAGGCGACTTGCCTCCTACTAAGATTTTGGGTGTTAAGCCATTTATAATAGGTGAAGATCCAACCTTTAGCCTATCTCCAAAAATATTAGAATCTGCAAAAACAATGGAAGCACAAGCAGTAAAGCACCTAGAATCTCTTGGTGTGGTTGTTACAAAAACTGATAATAGAGATTTGCAAGAAATTGCACATCATTCTTATAGAGGGTATTAAGTGATAGCTTCTTTTGTCTTTAGCAAGATAGATGATTTTGGGTTTTGCGATGAGGTTTTGTATTTTTTTGTAGAAACTTTAGATAAAGCATGTGATGATTATAAGCTTGAGCATAGATTTTTAATAAATACAGATTCATTTTGCCTAGAAGTATGTGGAGATGATACAGATATTTTAGAGTTTGCAAACCATATCTCTCGTGTTATACCTCTATCTTTGCAGTGGTGCTTTAGAGAGCTAAAAGTTATTTTAGAATTTAGTGCAGATTCAACAACAAAGATTCAGCACAATTTTGATGTAAGCAGATTTATAAATCCACTAGAAATCTCTAAAATAACCAATATAGATAGTGAATATTTTTGTGATTTATGGGGTGATTTTGTGTGTTTTAAACAAAGTAAAATGCAACTTTTTAAAAACAACACAAAACTAGAAATACACAATAAAGAATCTTTAAAAGAAAAATTGCAAGAAATATCACGATCTTTAATTAATGGTGATAGTGTATTTGTTAAGACTATTTTTGGCAAAAAAGAGATAATTTTATTCAAAGAAGATTCAAGCAAAGTAGATGGGGATTATATTTTTATGCCATTTTGTCTAAATTCATTACAGACAATATTTAGAGTAAAACAAGAAGAGCTTCAAGCATTAGCCACAATAGAAAAACCAATAATAACGCTAAAGCCAAAGTCTGTATTTAAGAATCTCTTAGGCGATGATACAAAATGTATTTTGCCTTTTGAGCCTTTATTAATTCTATTAGTTAAGTTTTTGCCAGATTATAGTGGGCTTTATTTAAGAGATATTGGAGATTCTAAGAAGCATTTTGGTGTGTGCTATTTTGTGCCACAAGATTTTAAAGAAGCAGAAATTAGTGTTGGTAGTAATTCTTTAATTTTAAAGCATAATTTTTGTGATTCTTCTTTTGCTAATGAAGCTAAGAGAGTTATTGTAAAAAATAATCTACTAAAGACTTGTGCTATATATCTTGGGAGAGATAAGAGTAGTGTTTTTGTGTATTTTGATACTTCTTTTAAAGAGCCAATTAAGTTTGCATATGAGACAAATTTGAATCTTATATTTAATGAATTAAAGATTCAAAGTGAGACTACAAGCAAACTTTATAATAACTTTAAAAAAGAAAATGAAAGTTTGTGTAATGCTATAGATGGGATTCCTAGTGTTAGTAAGTATTCATCAAATTTACTTCATTTAGTTGGTGTATGTGGTGTTTTGCTCAATTTAGGAGAGTGTGATGAAGACTTGTATGAAGTCTCACAAAGAGTGTTTACATGTGCTAGTGAGTTTATGGGGGAAAAAGGTCCTAGAATTGATTTTAAGCTAGTTAGGGATTTGGATAATAAAATACATCTTGATACTTTTAAGACAATTAGGTCTGTAATGAGCTTCAAGCTTGCTGGTGTTGAGAGGGAATTACTTTGCTTTGGGATAGTGGATTCTTTGGCTGAATTTTTTGCAAACTTCGCTAGAGATATGAATGAAAATTATCAATTAAAAGATGTGATTATTTGTGGTGAAATGTTTTTAAATAAGCAATTTTTGGATAAGTTTATACACTACTATGCGAAAAATAATGAGATTTTTCCATGTGAAGTTATGGAGTTTAAGGAGTGATTATGAATAGCGTTGAGATTCTCTCTGCGGGGGGGGGGGCTAATTTAGAGCCTTCTTTAGCTTCAACTATTAGCTCTTTGAAGCTTGAGAAGATTTGTGAGTTTATAACTTTAACTATCTCCCAAGAGACACTTAGTTTTATAAACAACAATATAGATTTAATATATTCTTGGATTACTTCTTTAGAATTTGAAGTCAAATATAAAAATACAAAATTCCCTCCGCTCATGAAACCTAGCGTTATTGATTATAAACAGCTTCCAGCAAATATTGCTTGGGAGCTTAATATTCCTCTGCCAAAATGCAGATTCATATATGCTACTGGACATGGTAGTGGTGGGACAGCAATGCTTCATTTTTTAAGAGCATTATATGATGAGAGTGGTTATTTTTTAAATGTAAGTTATAGTTAATCTTTGGCAAAAGACAGATATATTTATCATTATAAGAATCTTGTAGATAATGCTGATAAAACAAATGCCATAGCGATTTTAGATTATGGGCTTAGCAAATATGGGAGCAGACTTGATAGGGATAAGTTTTTTGCACTTTTACCAAGAGATGTGCCATTAATTATGCAAGTTAGAGATCCTATTTCTGTTATAAAGCATGGATTTCATAAAAGTGGTGGTGTTGGAACTAGGGTTACTTTAGGCTTAAATAGTGATTTTAATACACTATCTCCATATATTTCGTGGGATGGGTACACAAGAGAGTTGGTGCCAGTTTATGATAGCTTTAAGATCCAAAGTTTTATTTATCATTCTTTGCTTAAGAGTATTGCTAGTCCTTGTGTTTATTATGTTGATTTTGATGATATTGCTAAGGAAAATGTTTTAAAAACAATGGAAAATATTGCTAATGCATTTTCTTTATATGCACCAACTAAAACAGAGCATTACAAAAAGATTTTTTGTGCAAAAATGTTTAGAGGTGCATTGCATAATCTATGGCATACATATCCGCTAACGCTTATTGCAAGAGCTAGAGATATAGGATTGGATAGCGATTTAGAAGTTCAGCTTTATATCTCAAAACCAGCTGCACATTTTGGTGGGTGCTTGGATATTATTTCTTTATTTGCTTGTGAGTTTAGCGATGATATATGTGTGTATATTACAGAGGATTCTTTTGGAATTTTAAAGAGCAATGAGGTTTTATATAAGGCTACTTTTGATTATGTAGAGAGACTTTTGTCATTTTTGTGTGATAAATCAAAAGAATATGATTCACAAATCACACTTACAATACAAGATGTATTAGAATATTTTAGAGGTAACAAAGGCGCTAGGGAGAATCTAAAAGAGATTTTAGATTATGAATTAGCACATATTAAAAAGCATAGAGAGGATATTGTCAATAATTGGCAATATTATTTGGAGTTTGATAGAATCTAATAAAAACTTTTAGGGTCCTTGCTTGTTAGAGATTATTATTGGTTGTTGTTTAGTATTATGTGTGATTGTTGGTTGGCTTTTTATAAGACAAAGAGTTCTTTATAGCAGCCTAAAGGTGCAGTTAGCATTAAAAGAAGAGCTATTAAAAGAAAAGGAGCTTCAACTAAAGAATATAAAAGAAGAAGCAATGCTGCAAAAATCACAGCTAGAAGAGCATTATCAAAGACTATTAGAAAACCAACAAAAGTTTGCTAAAGAATCTTTAGAATCATTAGAAGGTAAATTTGATAAAAACCTAAAAGAAACTCAACAAAACTTTCTAAATCAAAATAAACTCCAAATAAGCGAGGATTCAAAAAAGATATTAGATTCTATCTTTACACCTATAAAGCAGAGTATTGATGATTATTCAAAGCAACTAATCAAAAATGAAGAATCTCTAAAAGTAAATATAGACCATATTTTTAAATATACACAAAACATAGGAGATAAGGCTGATAAATTAGCTAGTGTACTAAAGGGCGATAAGAAGATTCGAGGGAATTTTGGTGAGTTGCAACTAAAAAATGTCTTAGAGCAAAGTGGGCTTAAAGAGGGTGAGCAATATAAATTGCAAGAAAGCTTACGAGATGAAAATAACAATAGATATGCTCCTGATGCGATAATTTATTTAAGCAAAGATAGGAGTATTGTTGTAGATTCTAAGTTTTCTTTGCCCAGTTTTGATGAGAGTAGTGATTATGAATTACTCTCAAAAGAAATAGCAAAAAATATAAAAGCAAGAATTGATGAGCTAAGCAAAAAACCTTATGCCTATATTGCTAATGCACATGAATTTACGCTTTTATTTTTGCCATATCAGAATCTGCTTGATTTAGCATTGGATAGTGATTCATCAATCTATCAATATGCTTATTTAAAAAAGGTCTATCTAACCACACCAAATACACTCTTTATTGCATTAAAGACAATAGATGCAACATGGATTAAGATAAATAGTAATACAAATGTTCTAAAGGCTTTTAAAGAAATTGAGAATTTTTATGATAAGTTTTCTAGTATTTTAGATGATTTTGATAAGGTTAAAAAGACTATAAATACTTTAGTAAATGCAAGTGAAGATATGGATAAGAAGCTAAGCAGTGGCAAGGGGAATTTGGCAAATAGATTTGATAATCTAAAGACTTTAGGTCTAAAGGTGCAAAAGGAAATTAAGCAAGATTACTTAAAGGAATAGTAAAATTATTTTAGTTTATAATCCAAAATCTAGTTTTAAGGTAGAGTATGTTTTCTCAACTAAAAATAATTCTAAGCAAACGCGATAGAGCTTTTATATATTTTTTGCTTTTATTTTCTTTGCTTGTATCTTTAATAGAGCTTATTGGAATCTCTGCTATTGCTCCATTTATATCTATAGCAAGTGATTTTACTCTAATAGAAAATAAACCATATTTTGCTTATTTTTATCATGGTCTAAATTTTACATCTTATTATGATTTTGTCGTGTTTTTCGGTATTTTCTTGCTTTGTTTTTATGTCTTTAGAAGCATTATAAACTTAGCATATCAGCATTTTTTGGCCAAATTCACATTTGGTAGATATCATTTGATAGTTGGCAGATTGTTTGTAAATTATCTGGGTATGAATTATGAGGAATTTATTACTAAAAATACTAGTTATCTAACCAAGACAATCACAACCGAAGCACATAATTTTACTATTTTGTTATCTGCTACACTTTTTATGATTTCTGAAATTTTTGTTGTATTGCTAATTTATATTACGCTTTTATTCGTAAATTTTGAAATCACATTTAGTATTACTATTTTATTAGGTATTTTTGGTTTTTTGATGACAAAATTTGTATCTAAAAAAATAAAAGGTCAAGGAAAACAAAAAGAACAATTTCAAAAAAGCTTTTTTCAGAGTATTGCAAATAGTTTTGGTAATTATAAAATAATTAAGCTAAATAGTGATGATAGTTCGATTTTAGAGAATTTTAGCAAGTCTTCTTGGGGTTATTCTCTATCAAATATTAAAAATCAAACTTTCTTTCATATCCCTAGATTGCTTTTAGAGGCTATTGGATTTTGTTTGATGATTTTTGTTGTGTTGTATTTATTTATAACGGATGGAGATAATATTGCTAGTTATTTACCATTATTATCAATGTATGTTTTAGCATTATACAGACTGCTTCCTTCAATTAATAGAATCTTAGATTCATATAATAAAATATTATTTAATTTTAGATCTTTAGAAATAATATACAATGATATAAACATACAAACCAAGAATCTTGGAAATGGTGAAATAAGCTTCAAAGATAGTATAAAGCTTAATAACATAAGCTTTGGCTATGGTGATAAAAATGTCTTAGAAAATATAAATATGCTAATAAAAAAGGGAGAAAAAATAGCATTTATAGGAGAATCTGGGAGTGGTAAAAGCACATTAGTTGATTTAATTATCAGTCTTTTAACTCCAAAGAGTGGTGAGATATATATAGATTCCACTAAGCTTAGTGATGCAAATATAAAAAGTTGGCGTAAGAAAATAGGATATATACCACAACAGGTTTATTTGTTTGATGGAAGTGTGGCTGATAATGTGGTCTTTGGCAGAATCTACAATGAAGAGAAGATTAAGTATTGTCTAAAATTGGCAAATATTTATGAGTTTTTAGAGGGTAAAGATGGATTAGATACCAAAGTTGGAGATAGTGGTGTAGCACTTAGTGGTGGGCAAAGACAAAGAATTGCAATTGCAAGGGCATTGTATGGAGAGCCTGAAGTATTAGTGTTAGATGAGGCTACAAGTGCATTGGATAATGCAACAGAGCAAAGAATAATGGAAGAGATATATCAAATCTCACAAGGAAAAACTCTCCTAATAATAGCACATAGGCTAAGCACGATAGAAAAATGCGATGTGATATATAAAATACAAAATGGGATTCCAACAAAAATAAACTATAAGGATATAGGATAATGGATTTAAGTCATTATTCAAAATTACCAAAAGTTAGTATAGTCCTTACTACCTGTAATAGAGAATATTTTTTTACTGAAGCAATTTTAAGTATATTAGACCAAGACTATCCAAACTTAGAGATAATAATTAGCGATGATAAATCAAGCGATAATACCTTTGTCTTTGCCCAAGAATATGCAATGGAGCATTCAAATATAAAGGTTGTGCAAAATACTAGAAGTAGTGGTTCAGCTGGTAATCGAAATAATGGTTTAGATTATGCAAATGGTGAGCTTGTATTATTGCTTGATGATGATGATGTGCTTTTTAAAGAGGCTATTTCAAATTTGGTAAATATATATTTGCAACATGATAAAAGATATGGAATCATTATTGCAAATTGCACTAGAAGTGATGATGGCTCATTATCTGGCAGAGGAGTAGATGAATCTGGTGAAATTAGTTTTAAGGATGTCTTAAGTGGTAGGCTTCAAGGAGAGTTTGTAACTTTATTTGAGAGGAATTTGCTTGGAAGAAGGAGATTTAGCGAAGAGAGGGGTAATATGGGCTTACTTTGGCTTAGAATGCATAAACAAAGTCAGAGCTATTATTATCATAAGCCTTTGAAATTTTATAGAATTCATGCAGATTCTCTAAGTCATACTCTAAAATATAATCCGCTTTTAATGGCAAAGAACTATGAACAAAATATTTTGTTATTCTATAAAGAAAGAAAAGAAGTATGTCCAAGGTATCTATCAGAGTTATGTGCTACTGCTGCACTTTTGTATCATCAAGGCGGAAATAGAAATATGGCTTTTAAAAAGATTCTGCAAAGCTTTACAATATACCCTAGCTTACAAGCATTAAAGGCATTGTTTTATATATGTCTTCCAAAAACATTTATCCCAAGAATAATTACAAAGCAAATAGTAGAAAAATGAAAATATTACTAACTATACGATCTTTAAATTTTGGTGGGGCGGAGAGACAATGGGTAAATCTTGCTAAAGGGCTTTATGCTAGAGATGATATTGAGTTGTTGTTATGCACATTTTATAGTGGTGGTGATTTGTATGATGAAGTCTCTCATTTGCCTTATGTGTGTGTAGATAAAAAAGGCAAGAGTGATTTTTTATTTTTATGTAGATATAGAAAAATAATCAAAGACTTTAAGCCAGATGTTATCTATGCTTTTATGCCAGATTCTAATCTTTTTAGTCTGTTTGCTTCTGCTTTTTTAAATATACCAGTTGTTTTTGGATTTAGATCTAGTGCTATTAATGTAACAAAGCTACCATTTTTTTCAAAAGCATATTTTTATGCACAGAAGTATTGCAGTAAATATGCAAAAGCGATAGTTTGTAACTCTAATGATGCAATTAGTTTCTATAAAGAGTATGGATATTTTATGGATAGAGCTTGTGTTGTGTATAATGGGATTGATACTGCATGTGTTAAAGATAGAGACAATATCCTAAAAGAAAGGCTAAACCTACCTAAAGAATCTATTATATTTGGAATTGCAGCTAGAATGAATAAAGTGAAAGATTATCCGCTTTTTGCCAAAGCTGCTAGATATTTGTGTGGCAAGAATAGTAATGTATATTTTATATCTATTGGCAAAATAGATGATGTAATTTTAAGAGAATGCTTAGATGTATTGGGAGATTTTAAAGATAGAGTATTGTTTTTAGGGGCTAAAGATAATGTATGGGACTATTATTCTATCTTTGATTTTATACTATCTACTTCATATACGGAGAGTTTTTCTAATTCTATTGCAGAAGGCATGGCGTGTGGGGCTTTACCTATTGTTAGTGATGTTGGAGAGAGTGCTGTAATAGCAAATTTTGGACAAGACTATAAATTTTGCTTCAACAAGCGTGATGAAAGGGGCTTGTATAAGTGTTTAGATTCTGTAATATCATTAAGCAATGATGAACAAATAAGACTAAGTTTTGAATCTAAAAAGCATATTATTGATAGATTTTCAATATCTAAAATGGTAGATAATACTTGTGAGGTTTTAGGTAAATGCATATAGTAATACTTATTTATTCATTTGGTGCTGGTGGTGCAGAGAGGGTTACTTCATTGCTTCTAGAAGAGCTAATAAAGGAATATAAAATTACCCTTGTATTGCTTGAAGATGTTTGTCATTATGAGATACCAAATGGTGTAGAGAAGATAATCTTAGGTAAAAATAGCAATAATGAAAATGGGGTGATAAAGCTTTTAAAATTACCATTCCTTGCTTATAAATACTCAAAAATTATTAAAGATTCTACACATTCTCTATCATTGATGACACGCCCAAATTATATAAATATACTTGCGTCATTTTTTGTGAGACAACCAAGAATCTTTATATCAGAGAGATGTTATCCATCAGAGCAATATGGCTATAATAATCTAGCCTCTAAGATTAATAGATTTTTAATTAAGGCTTTGTATAACAAAGCGTATAAAATCTCTGCTAATTCAGAGCAAAATGCAGATGACTTAGTAGAAAATTTTGGTATAGCAAGAGAGAAGGTTACATTTTTACCTAATGTATTTTGTATAGATAAGATACGAAATTTATCACAAGAGGAAACAGAACTAAAGCAAATAATAAAGCGACATAAAAGCAATGGTGAAATAATTTTTGTAAGTGTAGGGCGACTTGATGTTGGGAAGAATCATATTTTACTAATTAATGCATTTAATGAAATTTTGTCTTTAGGTTATAAGGTGCATTTGTTTATTATAGGATCTGGTGAGCTAGAATCCTACCTTAAAGAAGCAATAGGAGATAGTAAGAATATTACATTACTTGGCAAGACAAAGAATCCTTATGCACCTTTGAGTGTGGCTGATTTTTTTGTGTTTGGTTCAAATCATGAAGGATTTCCAAATGTGTTAGTAGAATCTATCTCTCTAGGTGTGCCTATAATCACTACAGATTGTGCTCCTAGAATAATTTTGGGAGAAAAGAGACGAGATATAGATTCTATACCTTTATTTAAGTGCGGGATAGTAACCTCTATAAATGACCTAAATAGCATGGTTGGAGCTATAAAATATGTTCTTGATAATTCAAATATATTTCATAAAGATGAGCTCTTAGAGTATTCTATGGAGTTTGATATATCTAAAAAAATAGGAGAATATAAGCAGTGGCTGGAGATATAGCTTTTAAACTTTCAAATCTAAATTAGTTTTTTTATTATTTTTATTTTCTACATTGTTTTTATTCATTTCAGATATTATCTCCATAGAATCATCATTTATATTATTAGTATTTGTTTCAAATAAAATATCAAGCATTTTTTCTTTGTTAAATTTACTTTCTAATAATGTTTGTAATGCTTTATTTATATTTTCATCTACATATGTTTCATTATTGTCTGATTTACCTTGTATGGGTTTTCTTTTAGTTGGTTTGTCTTCGTTGTTGGTATTGTCTTGTGTTGCTAGCTTTTTTTGTATTCTTTTAGTGCATCAAGCCATTTTTCTTTAAACTTTTCCTTGTCTGTTAAGCTCAATAGTTCCAATGATGTGTTAATATCATGCGACATAATGCCACTTAACACATTATCGCCTTCAATCATATAAACGCTATTTTTTCTAATAAAATTTCTTAATTCACTATCATATTCTACTTGTTTTCTTATAGAGTGAGTACCAATTATATTTTCATTTAAAGACGCTATTCTGTTAAAAAGTAAGAAAAATTCACCACTTTCATTAATATTTCCATTTTCATCTAAAAATTCGTCTCTAAATGAGAAAAAATCGCCATATACATCTTCTCTATATTCTAACTCTTCTTTTGCTAATATAGCCCTTTGTTCACTTGGAATTTTAGAAAAATCATTATATATATTAGACAGAGTAGCTACTATATCTATATGACCATAATCTCTAATGTTTGAGTTTGCAGAAATTTGATAAAATTCATTTATATGATTAGCATCAATTTTAATATTATCTGGTATATTTGTTGCTTTATTAAAATTGCTATCAAAAAATCCATCTTGATCAACTTTATAACCAAATGACCTATTTGTATTATTTTGATTGATTTGAATCTGCATGTTCATATAACTAAGATCAAAGCGTACCATATCAACTCCATTGCTTATAAAGTCTTGACTTTAATTAACGCTTAAACCACCAAGCTTAAACTCTAAAAACGATTTATATTTACTAGATAGTTCCTTTACTATCATATTGTTATTCAGAAGTTGGCTAGAGTTTGTTCTATATGCTGTACCTGTTGAAGCATTGTAAATAGATGCGGAATATGTGAAATAAGCGTATTTTCCATATTTGGAATAGCCTATATTTTTCTTAACAGAATATCCAAGCCACTGATTTTTATTACCACCAACTGCACTTAGCCATTCTTTGCCTCTATATGAGCTAGGATTTGAACATGTCTGATCTATCCCGCATAATTGACCAAGCTCATATTCCTTCTGAGTTGGCATCATTATTACATGTAATTCATTATTGTATAAATTCCTGTCTATAGCCCAACCATATACCCACCTACAATTTCTTTTTCTTCATCTTTATTAAGGATTCTTACTTCATTAGAACTATCACTTAAGATTCCATTGCTTACTTTTGCTAAGAAATCATTTGCAAAAGAATTATTAATAAATAAACTAGTAACAATAATACACATAAATATTTTATTCATGTATAGCTCCTTGAAATTTAAATTACACTCAATTTGCGATTTTGTATCGATTTGTAAATCATATCTGTAACTTTTTTAAAAAATTATTAATATAAAATTTGTAATAATATATACTTTAAATTTGAGTATAAAGGTAACATAGTTCATGGTAAGAATTTTATTTTGATTTCATGTTTCTTGTTGGAGAGCTTTTTGCAAGTGATAGGTTAAGCATAGATTCGTTATTTAAAAAACAAATAGGTTTGAGAAGCATCACTAGCTTATCTATTCTAAGCACTGGCAACTCTAATTCATATTATTTGTATCCAGATATTTCAATAAGTGGCGATCCAACAATTTGGAATGATACAAAAGGATTGTTTTTAAATCAGACATTTATTTATACATTGAATCCTAAGATCGATTTATTAGTATCTGGTGGCGGTAGCTATATGAGAAAAGAATATACAAACTATGTAGATAATTCATACTCTAGTAAAAATACAATAAATTTTGATAATTTGTGGCTTGGTTTTATTTATACTGCAGATAGTATATATGAGTTAATACCGCAGATTACACTTCAAACTGCTGTGATTCAAAGAGAAAGTGCTGTTGATATGACGGAAAATTTTTATTTTAAATCACAAAGTATCCAAGCTAGCGTTAGAGGATATAGTGATCCAGTGGTGTATAGTATATATGGTGGTTTTGGTTACAATGCAGATAGAAAGTTTAATAATTTCAATATAAGATATGGAAATAGCTTCTATTTTGGTGGGAATTTATCTGTTATTTTAAGTCCAAAAATTACATTAGACTTTGGTATAGAACAAAGATATCAAACTAGACAAAAGGTAAATGGCTATCAAAATTCTGAACTAAGATCCATACCTACATTTAGTGTTGGATCTACATATAGCTTAAATTCTAATACTGCAATTTCTGTTAATGGTAGTTTTGGTGGTAGCTCAGCATCGCCTGATAGTGTGTTTGGGATAAGCCTATGGAGAAAGTTTTAATATCATTGTTCCTATTGACAGGCATTATAAATGCCGAGTTTGTAGTTAGATCTTATATTGATATAAAAAATCAAAATGTAGTAAGACAGACATATGAAGAATCATGCGGTGCTTCTTCATTGACTACATTGATTAATATGATTGATGATAAAAGGCTAAGTGAAGCAGATGTATTAAAGATTATTAGTGGCGATGAGTTAAATACTAATTCTGTTAGCTTTGCGTCTTTAAGTGAGGTCATTTTAGAAATGGGTTATGAGATTAGAGCTTATCAGATTGGTAGAAATGCATTAAATAAGCTTATAAATTTACCCATGATAGTTAAGATAGAAAATGATCCGCGATATCCACACTTTGTTGTAATTATCAACTATTATGGAGATTACATTAAGATATTAGATCCAAGCCATGGAGAGTATATCAGCTCTAAAAAGGATTTTTTAGTATATGGGATAATAATGGAGCTGGTGGTTATATATTGGTGGTTGCGCCAAAGAGTAGAGTTGATAATAAATTAGAGATTCCAACTAGTTTGGTATTTGATTTTCAATCATTTAGATTATATTAAATTGTTATATAAGATATAAATAATGGTAATCTTATGCTAAAATTCGCACGACCCTTTCATCTAGTGGCCAAGGATAATGCTCTTTCACGGCATAAACGGAAGTTCAAATCTTCCAAGGGTCGCCAATATCATATGCAGTCTTCTATATGCTCATCTAAGAAATATATATTTGTATATCCAGAATTAACTAAATCGCTACCAATTACTGATACGGTATGCCCAGAGTAGCAGTTTAGAAGTATATTTTTTCCACTATCTAAGATACTTTGTAGTTCCTCTTGTGTTGTTATATTTTTTGCACCATTTATATGACCTCTTCTAAAATCATCTGGCATTCTAATATCAACTATTTCCCATTCTTTATTGTCTATAATATCTTGTAAATCTTCTTTAAATATTGCTTTTGCTAGACTTTTGTTATTTCTTCCATAGTATTGCATTATATTTCCTTATAGTAACTAAGTGTGCTATTGCCAAATTTTTTACTTTTTATTAGTGTGAAATTCCCGATATTTTGTGGAGTTTGTATGTTTGATATATGTTCTATTATTACATATATGAATACCTTTGAATCTAAGCTTTTTATAATATTAAAAGTTTTGTCATATACATTATCCATTCCATCTCGTATGCAAAATGGAGGATCAAAGTATGCTATGCTTGGTTCTTCTGGTTTTAATTCTTTATATTTAGAAAATGTATCTCCAAATATTATTTTATACTCACAATCATTGCATATTGTTTGAAGATTTTCTTTTAGCACTTCATATGAATCTTTGTCCTTTTCAAAGAAGATTCCACATTTTGCACCACGACTTAGAGCCTCACAGCCTATGCTACCAGTGCCTGCGAAAAATTCTACAAAATTCACCCCAACAACATCTGTATATAGCGTATTAAATAGAGATTCTTTTAAAATTGCCTTACTTGATCTAGTTGTAGATAGATTTGCCATTTTTAGCTTTCTTCCTTTGAATCTACCTCCGATTATTTGTATGGTTTGTTTATTTTTCATTTTTTATATGTTCTTTTATTGTTTCTTCTATTTCTTTTGCGTATCTTCTAAGAATTTCTTCTAGTTTATCTTGCAATGTTAAATTCGTGTTGTTATTTTCTATTTTTGTGGAGTGTTGAACTATTTCTTGCCATTTTTGATTATTTATTGGTTCTATATTTTGTGTGTTTGGACCTTGTTTTTGTAGTTTTAGAAAAAAAGATTCTAATTTTTCTAGTAGTATTTCTTTTGTAAATGGCTTTTTTAGGTTTGAATTTTCATAATCACCTATCAAAAATACTGGCTTATCTGATTGTTCTATTTTCTCTGTGGATACTACAAAGTCGCATTGTTTGTAGCTTGTAATGTAGTCTTTTAAGTATATTTCCAAACTTCTATCAAGCAATAGCGAGTTGCTAATTAATGCGATTTTCATATCTGCTCCAAAATTTTTGGAAATTATACAAAAACTAACAAGAGATTCTAAGAATCTCTTGTTTTACTTTATAACTCCGCAAATCATTCTAGCACCACCGCCACCTAATGCTGCTGGGTGATCATGATAGTTGTCACCACCAACATGAATCATTAGTGCATGATTTTTAATTTCATTGAGAGATTTTAATTTTGGTGTTAATACGGGAGTTGTAACTTCCTTGTTTGAATCAGAATATATAGCTGGCAAATCACCCTTGTGTCCATTATCGCTCCAAGGATATGAGTGTCCCCCATTTTTTTCTGGGTCCCAATGTCCACCTGCTTTCATGCCAAGTCCTTTATCAGTTGCTCCACAATCTGCATTTTCATGGATATGGAATCCGTGAATCCCGCTTTCTACACCTTTTAGATTCGGATAAAATGCTACTCCATATTTTGTTTCAACAGCTACTATTTCTCCTGCATTTTTATTGCCATTTTTATCCAAAATTTCCATATTTATAACTACATGGTTTTTTTCTGATTTTGGATCATATAATTTTGTCTCGTCTTTTGCCATTGCTATGTTTGATAGCATTCCAGCCACAATTGCACTTACAAGTATTTTTTTCATATTTTCTCCTTTAATAATTTGTTTCATTTAATTGTAGCATAAATACAGAGATAATATTAAATTTTGTATTTTTTAAAATTTGGCTACAATTTCCTCATGGATACGAGAATATCGAAATTCATAGCAAACAATAAACTGCTTACCCTTAGTGTCATTGATGATACATATGATGACATTTGTGTATATACTGCTAGTTGCTATTATGTTTTTTGTGTTGAAACTTTGAAGCTTATTTTTAAAAGTAGTGTTGATTCAAAGCATATAAAACTGGCAAAGAAGTTTCCAAAGTGTGGTGTGAATATAGCCAAAGATGGAGCATTAAAAACATTGCAAGGTGTGCAAATTAAGGCACATTTTAAACATGCCACAACAGAGCAGAAAGCTTTGTATTATAAAACATTTCCTTATGCTAAATTAGGCGAAGGAGAGGTATTTTCTTTGGAGATTTTGTGGGCGAAATATACTGATAATTCATTATTTTTGGGTAAAAAATTAGAGTATACAAAGGAATAATTATGAAAAAAGTATTATTGTTAATGAGTGGCGGAGTTGATTCTAGCTATTGTGCATATTTGTTACAAAAGGCTGGATATGTAGTTCATGGTGTTTATTTGAAATTACATGATAAAGAAGAAAAACATAACTATTATATAAGAAATATAGAAAAATGCGCAGAGGCTCTAGGAATCTCGTATGATATTGTAGATGAGAGAGGGTTATTTAAAGAAGCAGTCTATGACTACTTTGTGGAATCTTATAAAAAGGGATTAACTCCCAATCCATGTGCCATGTGTAATCCAAAGGTAAAGTTTAGTATAGCTTTTAATATGGCAGATAAACTTGGTTATGATTTTGTTGCTACTGGTCATTACGCACAGATTATAGATTCTAAAATTGCTCAAGCAGTTGATACTCATAAAGATCAGAGTTATTTTTTGTTTGGTTTAAGACAAGAATGGATAGAGAGAATTATATTTCCATTAGGAGATAAGATAAAAAAAGATGTAAAACCAATTGCACTAAATGAGCTTCCATGGCTTGGGACATTGGAGACTTATAAAGATTCACAAGAAATATGTTTTGTTGAGAATACTTATGTAGATGTGCTAGAAAAGCACTTTAATACAAATAATGAAGGCGATGTTCTTGATACAAAAGGTAACAAAATAGGAAAGCATAAAGGCTATATGCAATATACAATAGGCAAGCGAAAAGGATTTACTATAAATGGTGCATTAACACCACATTATGTAGTAAAAATCAATCCTGATAATAATACTATTGTTGTTGGAGATAAAGAAGAATTAGCTATAAATGAAGTTAGGGCTATAAATGTATCTTTGCCGATTGATTTGTTTGCTAATAATGCAAAGTTAGAATGTGATGTAAAGATTCGTTACAAGAGTCATAAAGTGAAGGCAGAAGTAGAATTAGAGCGAGAAGGCAATAAAGAAATTATAGTAGCACGACTAAGTGAGAGTGCATATGGTGTAGCACAAGGTCAAGCATTAGTATTATATGAAGAGAATAAAGTATTAGGTGGTGGATTTATTGTGTAAAAATTAAACAATGTAAAAATAAATTTTATCAAAAGTTTAATAATTCTTTGAAATTGGAAAATAAATAACTAAAATGATAGATGTAAATTTAACAATAAGGGTTTGATATGGAATTAATTGGTGAAATCAATACTTTCTTGTATACCTATTTTTTGGTATTTTTGTTACTTTTTAGTGGTATATATTTTTCTATAAGAACTAGATTTATACAATTTAGATTTTTGCCTCAAGTTTTTAAGATTCTAAGAGAGAAATCACATGAAGAGCATGTAAGCCCATTTGGTGCATTGATGATTTCTACTGCTTCTAGGGTTGGGATTGGTAATATAGTTGGTGTTGCAGTTGCTATGAGTGCTGGTGGTGTTGGTGCATTATTTTGGATGTGGGTTACTGCTATTTTGGGTGGTGCAAGTGCATTTGTTGAAAGTACTCTAGCGCAAGTGTATAAAAGGAGAGATGGAGAATATAACTATAAAGGTGGTCCTGCTTATTATATAGAGAGTGCACTTGGTTCTAGGACTTTTGGTATTATTTTTGCAATTTCTCTTATTCTGTGCTTTACATATGGGTTTAATGGTCTTCAAGCATATACTCTAACTTCTGTGTTTGAGGTGTATGTTGGTAGTGAATCTTTTAATGGTGGTAATTTTAAAATATTTTTAGGTGCGATTTTAGCTATATTAGTTATTGGGTTTTTCTATGGCAAAAACAAAGCTTCAGCCATTGTAACTTCAGTGTTAGTTCCTGTTATGGCAATTGGCTATTTTATAGTTGCATTTATTGTTATTGTTAGTAATTTTGAGCAAATCCCTGTTGTATTCTCTCATGTATTAGAACAAGCTTTTGATTTTGAGGCTATTTTTGGTGGTTTTGCTGGTAGTGCTATGGTGATAGGTATAAAGAGAGGACTATTCTCAAATGAGGCAGGTATGGGTTCAGCTCCAAATGCAGCAGCAGCGGCACATACAACCCACCCAGCAAAACAAGGTATGGTTCAGACATTATCTGTATTTATTGATACTCTAGTGATTTGTAGTGCTACTGCATTTATCGTGCTTTGCTCACAAGAAAATGTGGGGAATCTTCAAGGTATGGCAATTATGCAAAAGGCTATGGAAGGATATTTTGGTAGCTTTGGTATGCATTTTGTTAGTATTGCTGTTGTGTTATTTGCCTTTACATCGCTTATTGGTAATTTCTTTTATTCTCAAATGAATTTTAGATTTATTACAGAAAATAAAATGGCGTTAAATGTCTTTAGGGCAACTGCTGTTATTATGGTGTTTGTTGGAGCACAGATTAACTTCTCTCTTGCATGGGATTTGGCAGATGTTCTTATGGGCTTTATGGCAATTATTAATATTATTGCAATTATTAAGCTTGGTGGAATAGCCATCAAGGTTCTAAAAGATTATGAAAAACAAAGAGCAGAAGGAAAAGAGCCTCATTTTAAAGCTTCAGATGTTGGTATAGAAAATACAGAGTGCTGGAAATAATCCAGCCCTCTAATCTTCAATGTTTCAAATATAGCTAAACACGATTCGTATTTAATTTATGTAATAAAAATATACATGTATTTCAAATTGTTATTGGAATAGAGTTTAGCTGCAATAAAACAAGATTGTATGCATAGAGATTTTATAAAAAGAGAATCTTTAACTCACTTTCAAACTAAAATGCAAATCCAATACAATTTATAAATCGCATTCTGTTTAAATCAAATTAGTTTGTATTGTATTGGTATTTGTATTGTTACATTATTTTTTGGTTGCGGGAAATATGCTCTCGCGTCCAAAATTGTCTTATGAGCTGACTTATCTAAGATACCATGACCTGATGAATCTATAATTTTTATATTTTGGACTCTGCCATCTTTTAATAATTCAAATTTTATATTTACAATGCCTGATAATTTCATTATTCTAGCTTTTCTTGGATAGTGCAGATTTTTATCTATTGCTTGTTTTATTGATATTAAAAATGGGTCATTTGTTTTGCCAAATACTAGTGTCTGTGGTTCTTGTGTTGCCTGTGGTGCGGTTGTAGTATTGGTGCTTGGCTGTGTTTTGGATTCTGTTTGTGCTATATTTTGTGGTGTTGGTATTGGTTCTTTTTTTCTTTTTTCTTTTTTCTTTTTGATTGGTTTTTGTATTTCTTTGATTTCTTCTATGGGTTTTATTTCTTGTGATGTTGGTGTTGTTTGTGCTACAAATTGTGTGAGTGCGATGGATATACTTTGTGGTTGCACGCCCACATTTTGTGGTAGCTTTGTATTGGCGTATAAAAGACTAAAAATAGCAATAGAATATATACCAAATGCTATGAAGAATGCTTTTAGTGTTCTATTTTTCTGTGGCGATGCTGAAGTTTTCATGTCCTTTTTCCTTTAGAATATCTATTATTTGTATAAAAGTTTGAAACTTTGCTTCCTTATCGCTTCTTAGCTCTATTAGCATTTTTCTATCGATTTGATTTATAGAATCTCTTAGCGAAATTATTGATATTTCTTTGTCGTCAAGATATATTTTATTTTCTTTATCTACTAGAATTTTTACTTTTTTCTCATCGTTTTGAGATTCGCTATTTGCACTTTGTGGTAGATCTATTTTTATCTTTCCTTGTGCGATAAATGTTGATATACTAAGGACTATTGCTAGTAAAACCAGCATAACATCTATAAATGGAACTATGTTTAGAGATTCGTTTTTTGGTATTTTTATCATTTTAGATTCTTATTTTTATATGTATTGCTAAGCAGTGTTATCTTGCGATATAGTGCATTGTATGCAATTAGCGTTGGTATAGCTACTGCTAAGCCTAGTGCTGTGGCTTTTAATGCTAAAGATAGTCCAGTCATTATCTCTTTTGTATCTATCGTTCCGCTAAGTCCCATATCATAAAATGTGATCATAATCCCAATTACCGTGCCTAGAAGTCCGACATATGGAGCATTTGAATAGATTATATATAGTGTTGTTAGATGTTTGGTAATAGAATCTTCAAAGGATTCTTGAGTGTCATAGTCATTTAAATTTATCTTCGAAAAAAACATAACTCTCTCAATAGTGAGCCATAAAGCTATAAAGCCCATAATCCCTAAAATACTGAATATTGCGTAGTCTATTGTTTCTTTTAGAAATTCCATATTTTCACCTAGTCAAAATTAAAAATTATTCTTATAATTGTATCAAGTGAAACTAAAAAATTTCTTTTATTATTTTTATTTTTTCTTGCAGTATGTGTTCTTTGATTTGTGTTGCATTTGGTGGAATTTCTTTGGATTCTATCCATTGTTTTGGGGAGTATTTTATTTTCTTAAATGCTTCTATTAGTTTATCTGTGTCTATTTTTTTTATGCTACGATATGCTTTTCTAGCTTTTAAATCTGCATTAAATAGTTTGATTTGTGAATTGAGTAGCTCTAAATTACCTTTATAAGATTCTAATAATCTAACTATGTTAGATGCTTTTAGATTTTCTATTTCTTGTATTTTTATGTGGTTTTGTATTAGAAGTAGTATATCTTTTTTTAGTCTGTTTGGGATTTGCATGTCTATTAGAGATTCTACTAGTTTTATATCATCATGTCCGTTGGAGTTTCCATAGAATCTATATATATGTGGTTTTGCTATATCATGGTATAGTGCAGATAGTTTTAGGCATAAGTTTTCATATTTTAGATTTTTTATTGTATTTATGGTGTGCAAGAATGCAGAAGCTTTCATGTGATATAGGCTACTTTCTTTTAGCGTTGTTAACTTGTAGATATTTGGAAAGATATATTCTAACACTCCAAGTTCAAATAGGCTTTCAAAGAATAAATGAGCATTTTTGTAGCTAAGTGCTGTTTCTGCTTCCTTATATACTCTGTTTGGTTCTAAGTATTTTAGTTCGTCTTTCATGTTATAGATTAGAGCTTTTGTATCTTTATGTATTTTCCACAATTGTCCAAGTTTTGCTTTGAATCTTGCTATGCGTAGCACTCTAAGTGGATCTTCTATAAATGCACTACTTGTATGTCGTAAAATTTTATTTTTTATATCATTTGCTCCACCAAAAGGATCTATTATCTCGCCACTATCTTCATCTAATGCTATAGAGTTTATTGTGAGATCCCTTCTTTTTAAATCTTCAAGCAAAGTTACATTTTCTGTATCGTATGAAAAGCCATTGTATCCATGCCCTAGCTTTGTTTCTTTTCGTGCTAGTGCAATTTGTGAGTTGTTATCTAGTAAAAATACAGGGAAACTTTTGCCAACCTTTTGTAAGTGTGAAAAATCAGATTCCTTATATCCTACTGCTACATAGTCTTTATCTTTTGATTTTATATGTAGCAGTTTATCTCTTACATATCCGCCAACTAGGTATATTTTTTTAGTAGAGTCCATATTTTCCATCTATTCTTTTATAAATAACTCTCATTTTTAAATCCTTATCATTAAATACAAAAAATTGTTGTGAGCTGCTTTTTAATCTTTCTAGTGCTTCATCTATATCAAGTGGCTTGTGTAAATCTAAATCCATTGGTACAATCTCATCTTCTTTTAGGCTTAATGCTTCATCTCTTAAAATATCAGCTGATATTATTTCTTCGCTAGGTGTAGCGTGTTTATTGTTTATTTTATCATGATATCTTCTTAGTATTTTGTGCATTCTAGAGAAGGCTAAATCGCAAGCAGCATATAAATCTTTATCTTTTTGGCTTATTACTATAGTATTTGATTTTGCAACATTGATTGTTAAATCTATTTCAAAGATTCTTTTTTTCTTCTCTTTGCCCTTTTTATCTTGATATGATATTACAACTCTATTACTTATGATGTCTAAACTATACTTCTCCAAGCTATCACTTAGTTTGTATATATAGTCTTTAATTGAATCTGTTAGCTCAAAATGTTTTGAAGTGATTGTTGTATTCATGTGTTCCTCCTAACTTCAACTTTGATTCATTGTATCATAAGTGTTACAAAAATAAATATTTTCTATCTTTATTTTAAAAATAAGCTAAAAATATTTGTAAAAATTGAATTTCAAATATTATTATTTACATAAAGTTATACTAAAAATTTACTTTTTGGGAGTTTTTATATGGAATTAGATTTAATTGATGAATCATTAAAATTCGCAGAAGAATTGCAAGGCAAGATTGAGACAAATATGCAACAAAGTGAAAAAATATTTCACAACAAAATGCAAAAATTGCTAAATAATCCAAAAAATAAAATAATGCTAATAGAGCTATTAGATCGTGCATTTAGATGTAAAGACAAATCATCGACCTTTGAGTTTATAGAGACTATTTTAAGAAAGTATGGTATTGCTGATTTTTTCACTAGCAGTGAGAAGTTTTTGCTATTTTGTTTTTTGAGTTTTGGCGGTGTAGCACCAAAACTTAGCGTGCCATTTTTTGTTAAGCATTTAAGAGATGATACAAAAGGTATGGTGTTAGATGAAAATCCAACATTTTTAGAATCTCACATAGATAAGAGAGCTAGTGAAAACATAACTTTAAATATAAATCTAATAGGCGAGGAAGTCTTAGGTGAAGATGAGAGTAATCATAGAATTGAAAAATACAAAAAAGCATTGCAGAGTAAATTTGTAACATATATTTCAATTAAAATTACAACTATCTTCTCGCAGATAAATATAATTGATTTTGAATACTCTAAAGATGAGATAGTAAAGAGGTTGAATCTTTTATACAAAATAGCACAAGAAGAGCAAGAAAGACAAGGGATCAGCAAATTTATAAACTTGGATATGGAAGAATTTAGAGATTTAGAGCTTACAGTTAGTAGTTTTATGGAGAGTATTTCAAACTTTGATATTGAAGCCGGAATCGTTCTTCAAGCATATATCCCTGATTCATTTGATTATCTACAAAAGTTATTTGCATTTTCAAAAGAGAGAGTATTAAATGGTAAAAAACCAATTAAGATAAGGTTTGTTAAGGGTGCAAATATGGAAAGTGAGGAGACTATAGCTTCTCAAAGAGGTTGGGAGCTACCTACATTTTCTAAAAAAGTAGATACAGATTCAAACTACAATAAAATGCTTGATTTTATACTAAGTGGTGATAATTACAAATACATAAACATAGGTATTGCAAGTCATAATATTTTTGAGATTTCATATGCTTATACAAAAATAAAGCACAAAAATGCATTCTCTTCATTTACTTTTGAAATGTTAGAGGGTATGAGTATGCAGTGTGCTAAGGAGATTTCCCAACTACATAAACTAATATTGTATGCACCTGTATGTGATGAATCTCATTTTAATAACGCTATTGCATATCTTGTGAGAAGGCTTGATGAGAATACTAGTGTAGATAATTTTATGAGATATTTCTTTAACCTAAAAGTAGGCGATAATGCGTGGGAAACACAAAAGAAATTGTTTTTAGAATCTTTAGATGGAATTTCCAAAATAGATTCGAAAACTCATAGGATTCAAAATAGATTACTACCACAAAAGGCTCAAAGTTCATATGATACTAAGAGCTTTTATAATGAACCTGATACTGACTTTATACTGCCACAAAATAGGCAATGGGCGAAAAATATACGACAAAAATACGAAAATATGCCATTTATGGAAGTGTTCGCAGTAGCTAAAGAAGAGCTAAAAACTAGCACAGAATCAATAACTATAAAAGAAAGAATAAATAATAAAGATATAGGCAAAATTCACCTAGCAAGCAAAGAAGATATACAAGAAGCTTTAAAAATTGCAAAAGATTCTAAATTTAGTGAAACTAACTTTAGTGAGATTCATAAGATATTGGCTAAGACCGCACAAATAATGCGAGATAGAAGGGGTGATTTAATAGGTATTTCAGCGCTTGAAGTTGGAAAGACATTTATAGAAATAGACGCTGAAGTTAGTGAGGCTATTGACTTTTTAGAATTTTATCCTCATTCTTTAGAATCTCTAATGGCACAAAATGAAAATACTACTCTTTCGCCAAAGGGTATAGGAGTTGTGGTTGCTCCTTGGAATTTCCCTATTGGAATATCAGTTGGAACTATTGCAGCACCACTAGCAGCTGGAAATAGAGTAATATATAAACCATCAAGTCTATCTTCATTAAGTGGCTATATGATATGTGAATGTTTTTGGGAGGCTGGAATCCCAAAAGATGCGTTAATTTTCATGCCAACTAAAGGTTCTTATATTTCAGAATATTTATTAAAAGATTCTTCTATTTGTTTTGCTGTGCTAACTGGAGGAGAAGAGACGGCTTATGCTATGTTAGATAGTAATCCTACTTTAATGTTAAGTGCAGAGACTGGTGGGAAAAATGCAACAATTGTTAGTAGGTTTGCCGATAGAGATCAAGCAATCAAAAATGTCATTCATTCTGCCTTTTCAAATTCTGGGCAAAAGTGTTCTGCTACTTCACTTTTGATACTAGAAGATGAGGTGTATGATGATTTGGATTTTAGAGCTACTTTAGTTGATGCAGCAAAGTCATTAAATGTTGGCAATCCTTTTGAGTTTAAAAATAAGTTAGGTGCATTAGCAAACTCCAATGATAAAAAGGCTATAAAAGCTATTAATGAGTTAGAGGGTGAGCAAGAGTGGGCATTAAAACCTAGTTTTGTCAATGATAATCCATATTTAATGACACCTTGTATTAAATATGGAGTTAGAGTTGGTGAGTTTATGCACAAAGAAGAGTTATTCTCACCTATATTATCGGTTATGAGAGCTAGAGATTTAGAAGATGCAATAGCTATTGCAAACTCTACAGGATATGGACTAACTGCAGCATTAGAGAGTCTAGATGAGCGAGAATGGGAAATTTTTACTTCTAAAATAGAAGCTGGGAATATTTATATAAATAAGCCTAGCACTGGTGCAATTGTATTAAGACAGCCATTTGGTGGGGTGAAAAAATCAGCAATAGGGTTTGGTAGAAAAGTTGGTATTTATAATTACATAACCCAATTTTTAAATGTTTCACAACACAAAACAGAAAAGAATTTGATAGATAGTAATATTTCTGAAATTTTAGAAAAATTAATGCAAACAAATCCAAATAAAGATGATTTGCGAGATTCAATTATAATGGCAAAGAGCTATGCTTATCATAAGTTAAATGAATTTTCTGTCAAAAGAGACTATGTAAATATAAGAGGTGAGGAGAATTGGTTTTATTATGAGAGTGTAAAGAATGTCGGATACTATGTGTGCAGTGAAGATTCCCTAAAAGATATGCTAGGAGTTTTGATAGCTACTCATACTTTGGGGATTCCGCTTTTTGTGTGCTATAAGGATAACAAGCATATAGAATTTTTAAAAGAAATATCATCATTAATTGGAGCTAGTGTTGGATTTGTAGAACAAAGCAAAGAGGAATTTGCACAAAATGTATCAAAATATGAGCGAATTAGGTATTTTGCAAAGCCTTGTATTGATGATGTTATCTATAAGTCATGTGCGAAGTTAGCTAAAATTATCGCTTCAAGTAAGCCACTTATTAATGGTAGATTCGAGTTGCTTTATTATGTAATTGAAAAATCACTTAGTATTTCGTATCACAGATATGGAAATCTTGGCATAAGAGGAGAGAAAAATGGTTCAAATTAATTTTGAAATTGCAACAACATTTATAGCATATTCATTGCTTATGCTTTTTATTGGATTGTATTTTTATAACAAAAATAAAAATACAGAAGACTATTTTTTAGGTAATCGTTCTATGGGACCTGTTGTATCAGCACTATCTGCTGGTGCATCTGATATGAGTGGGTGGTTGCTTTTGGGATTGCCGGGAGCTTTGTATGTTACTGGATTTAGTGAAATTTACATTGCAATAGGTTTATCAATTGGGGCATTATTAAATTGGAGCTTTGTTGCAAAGAGGCTTAGAATCTACACAAGCGTAATTGCAAATTCTATTACAATACCTGATTATTTTGAGACTAGATTCTCCGATGATAAGCATATTTTGCGTGTGTTATGTGCTATTGTTATTTTGATATTTTTTACATTTTATGTATCTGCTGGACTTGTTAGTGGTGCAAAGCTATTTGAAGCTACTTTTGGTATAGCATATGAGTATGCACTAACAACTGGAACAATCATTATTGTAGCATATACATTTCTTGGTGGATATAAGGCTGTTTGTTGGACTGATCTTATACAAGGCTTATTAATGATGGGTGCTTTAATTGTTGTGCCTTGTGCGATGATATATCATTTAGGCGGTATTGATGAGAGTATAAAAATAGTATCTGAAATTAAACCTCAAGCTTTATCCATGGGTGAGGGAGTTAGTGCTATTGCTATTATTTCAAGTTTAGCTTGGGGTCTTGGATATTTTGGGCAACCTCATATTTTAGTTAGATTCATGTCTATTCGTTCTACAAATGATATTAAAGCAGCTACTATTGTTGGAATCTCTTGGATGGTTATTTCTTTGATTGGTGCTTGTTTAATTGGTGTAATTGGGATTGCTTATGTGTATAAATTTGAGCTATCACTACAAGATCCTGAAAAGATATTTATTGTAATGAGTCAAGTATTGTTTAATCCTTGGGTTAGCGGAATCTTACTTTCTGCTATTTTGGCTGCTGTTATGAGCACGGCAAGTTCTCAACTGCTTGTATCAAGCTCTACTATTGCAGAGGATTTTTATAGAAGAATTTTTAAAACAGATGCATCAGATAAATCAATCTTAAACATAGGTAAGCTTGGCGTATTGTGCGTTGCTTGTATTGCTTTTGTGATTTCTTTTGATGAGGATTCTAGTGTTTTATCTATCGTTGCTTATGCGTGGGCTGGGTTTGGTGCTAGTTTTGGTAGTGTTATGTTGTTTTCTTTATTTTGGGAGAGAATGACTAGAGTTGGTGCAATAGGTGGTATGGTTGTAGGCGCTATTACTGTGGTGCTTTATAAAAATTATCTAGGGACTTATTTTAATTTCCCTATTTATGAGATTGTTCCGGGATTTTTAGCAGCTAGTATTACAATTATAATCTTAAGCCTACTTACAAATGTAAGAGAGGGGACAAAAGTAGCGTATGAAACAATGCTTAAGCACTTATAAAATGTATGATTAAATAATATCTTAATGTCTTGCCTAGAGTTACAAAGATAATCATTTTGGCTAGATTGCATCTTGTAATCCCTAAGGCTAGGGCGAAAATATCTCCAATAATTGGCAAGAAAGTAAAAAACGCACATAAACTTCCGAATTTTTTTGTAATATTTACATATTTTATGGCTTTTTTGATATTTTCTTTAAATCTACTATGAAGAATAAGGTTAGTACCAAAATAGCCTATGGCATATGTGCTTAGCGTTCCTAGTGTATTTCCTAATGTTGCCACTAGTAAGACTAGATATTTGTCGTATCCTAACTTTATAAACATAGCTACAAATACTTCAGAGCCTAGTGGATATAAAGAACTAGCTATAAATGATATTAAAAATAGCCCCAAGATTCCTAGATTTTCTATCATATAGGTGTTATTAGATTCGTATTTCTATGCCATTTTCTTTTAGGTATTTCTTTAGAATTTTTATATTTATTAGATCAAAGTGAAACACAGAAGCGGCTAATGCACCACTTGCACCAACTTTAAATACATCATAAAAGTCAGAATCTCTCCCAGCACCGCCACTTGCTATTATTGGTATTGTTACTATTTCATGTAGTTTTGATATTTGTTCTAAGTCATATCCATTTTGCAATCCATCGCAATCCATGCTTGTAATAAGTAGCTCTCCTGCACCTCTATCTTGTGCTTCTTGTGCCCATGAAAGTAGCTCTTTATTGGTCTTTCTTGTGCCACCATGTGTGTATATTTCCCATTTATTATTTTGATATTTTGTATCAATAGCTACAACAATACATTGAGAGCCGAATCTTTTTGCGCTTTGTTCTATTAGATTTGGATTTATTATTGCTGAAGAATTTATGCTTATCTTATCACATCCAGCATTCAATAGCTCATATATATCATCTAGTGAGCTTATGCCACCACCTATTGTTAGAGGTATAAAGATTTCTTGTGCTACTTTTTTTATTAGTTCAATTCTTGTTTTTTTACCTTCACTTGATGCACTAATGTCTAAAAAAACTATCTCATCTGCTCCATCATCATTATATTTTTTTGCCATTTCTACCGGACAGCCTGTCTCTTGCAATCCTTTAAAATTTATTCCTTTTACAACTTTGTCATTTTTTATATCTAAGCATGGTATGATCCTACTTGCTAGTGCCATATATATATCCTTGTGTTTTATTGTTATAATTCATTATATACAAAATATAAAATAAACAAAAGGAAAGATATGCAATTAAAACGAGTTTTCTCTGGGATTCAGCCCACTGGAGATATACACTTGGGGAATTATCTAGGAGCGGTTAAAAATTGGGTTGATAGAGAAAAGGAATATGATAATGTTTTTTGTGTTGTTAATTCTCATGCTATAACAATTCCACAAGACCCGAAAGTATTAAGAGAAAAAACTTACGAATTATGTGCTATGCTTCTAGCTTGTGGCTTAAAAGATTCTACTTTATTTATACAATCAGAGGTGCAAGAACACACTTCTCTTGGTTGGTTGCTTACTTGCATTACTCCTATGGGGGATTTAAATCGTATGACGCAATTTAAAGATAAAAGTCAAAAAAATCCTAAAAATATACTAGCAGGACTTTTTAATTATCCAAATTTGATGAGTGCTGATATTTTGCTTTATAAAAGTCATTATGTTCCAGTTGGTGAGGATCAAAAGCAACATATAGAATTAGCAAGAGATACTGCAATTAGGTTTAATAGGGACTTTGGAGAGACATTTATTGTGCCAGAACCACTAATACAAAAAGAAGGTGCAAGAATAATGGGACTAGATGATCCAACAAAGAAAATGAGCAAATCAAGTGGAGTTGATAAGCCAAATCACTTAATAGCCTTGCTTGACACGCCAGAGGTGATTTTAAAAAAATGCAAAAAAGCAACTACAGATTCTGAAAATAAAATACTCTTTGATAAAGATAGAGCAGGAATTTATAATCTGCTTACTATATATCAATGCCTAAGTGGAGATAGTAAAGAAAATATAGAATCAGAATTTGCAAATAAGGGCTATGGGGAGTTTAAAGTTGCATTAGCAGATTTGATTATAGAGAAGTTAAAACCAATTAGAGAATCTTATCTCAAACTTATAGATGATAAATCGCATTTAGAATCTATACTAAAAAGCGGTGCAAACAAGGCTAGAGAAATTGCAGAAAAAACCTATAAAGAAGCAAAGGAGAAAATGGGGCTAATCTAGCCTCAAAAATTCCTTTATATTGTCCAATATTCCTTTAATTAGCTTTTTCTTGCTGTTTTCATATCCCCATGCATTATGTGGAGTTAGTAGGAGTTGGTTTGCTATTTCTTTAGAGAAAAGTGGATTATCTTCCTTTGGTGGCTCATTTTCAAATACATCTAAACCTGCGTAAAATTTCTTAACCTTTAGTGTTTCTGCTAGGTCATTTTCATTTATAATCCCGCCTCTACCGACATTTATTAGAATTGCACCTTCATGTATTAGATCTAAATTATCTTTATTTAGTAGATTTTTTGTTTTTTCGTTTAATGGAGCATGTATTGAAATTATCGAGCTTTCTTTTAATAAAGTATCTAGGTCTTTTTGTTGAAAGTCAGGATTGTTGTTATTTCCACTTGTTGAATAGTAGCTTATATATGCACCAAATGCATTTGCTAATCTTGCTACTTCTAAGCCTATTGTCCCTAAGCCTATGATTCCCCAGTTTTTACCATTTATTAATTCTAATTTTTCATCAAGGTTTGTAAAAAGTGGGTTTTGTGCGTATTTTTTACTTTTGCAATAATCATCATAATAAGGAATCTTTGCACTTAAAGCTAAAGCCATCATAAGAGTGTGTTGTGCTACACTTTTAGTGGAGTATCCAACTACATTTTTAACCTCGATTCCTAGTTTTTGTGCTGTTTGTAAATCTACATTATTTGTCCCTGTTGCTGTTATGCAGATTAATTTTAAAGAATCTTTTAGAGATTCTAAAATGTTGCTATCTAATATGACTTTATTTGTGATAATTATTGTTGCATCATTGCATCTTTGTAGTGTCTCATTTTGAGATGTTATTTCATATTCTGTATATTCTCCAAATTCACTTAGATATTGCCCAAGATTGTTATTTCCTAGGCTTTTTGCATCGAGGAATACGATTTTATGTTGCATAAACAATCCTTTAGATATAATTTATACATTCTACAACAAAAAGAGTTTAAAATGAATAATCACAAAAAAGTAGTTTCAATCCTGCTAGGCGCACTTACATATATAAAGCTTTTTCGTGGTTCTAAGATAGTTATAAAATATGGCGGTGCAGCACAGATAAATCCAGAGTTAAAAGAGCAGTTCGCACTTGATATTGTAATGCTATATATGCTTGGTATTAAGCCTGTGATAGTGCATGGCGGAGGGAAGAGGATAAATGAGCTTTTAGACTTATTAAATATAACAAGCGAATTTGTAAATGGGATTAGAAAGACAAGCATAGATGCACTAAAAATAGTAGAAATGGTTCTAAGCGGGGAGATAAACAAGGAGATTACTGCATTTTTGAACTTCCATGGAGTAAATGCAATAGGTATTAGCGGTAAAGATTCGTCGCTATTTTCTGCTGTTCCAAAGGATAATGGGAAATATGGTTACACTGGAGAGATAGTTGAGACCAAAGGAGAGGTGATAGATAAGTTATTATCAGAAGATTTAATACCAGTTATCGCTCCAATTGCATGTGGTAATGAATCTGGACATCCGGGATTTAATATAAATGCAGATAGTGCAGCTAGTGCTATTGCAGTTGCTATTAAAGCTAAGAGAGCTATTTTTCTAACAGATACAAGTGGAGTGCTTAATAAAGATGGAAAAATATATGAATCTCTTAATGCCTCAACAACTATGAAATTAGTAGAAAATGGCACTATTAGTGGAGGTATGATACCTAAAGTTGAATCTTGTCTTGCTTGTGTAAAGGGTGGAGTTGAAAAAGCACACATAATAGATGGCAGAATCCCACACTCAATATTATTAGAACTTCTAACTAGTGGTGGAATTGGCACTGAATTTATGCTTGATTGATTTTGTTGCTTAAGGCGTTTTTCGTTATTATAAATCAAAACAAAATGGGTGGAATGAATGAGTAAGAATATTCAAAAAATGCAAAATGTAAAAAGTGTAAGAGAAGTAGAAATCAAAGATAAAAGGGTGTTAATTAGAGTTGATTTTAATGTGCCTTTAGATGATGAGCTAAATATCAGCGATGATACAAGAATACGAGAAGCAATACCTACTATTAATTATTGTATCGATGCTGGAGCAAAGTCTATTATTCTTGTAAGTCATCTTGGGCGACCAAAGGGCAAGAGTGACGAGTTCTCTTTAAAAGTAATATTAAAAAGATTAGAGAGATTATTGAATAAAAATGTTGTTTTTGCTGATTTGGACAATGCTCAAGTAACGCTAAATACTCTTGTTGATGGCAGTATTATTTTGCTTGAGAATATTAGATTCTATGAAGGTGAAGAAAAAAATGATGATAATCTATCTAAAAAATTAGCAAGTTTATGCGATGTGTATGTAAATGATGCGTTTGGAACTTCTCATAGAAAGCACTCTTCCACATATGGAGTGGCAAAATATGCTAATGTAAAAGTTGCTGGATTATTGTTAAAAAAAGAAATAGATTCTTTTGCAGTTGCTTTATCGAATCCTATTAGACCTTTGCTATTAATTGTTGGTGGTTCTAAAGTGTCTTCTAAATTAACGCTTCTTACTTCAATACTTGATGTGGTAGATAAAATAGTAATCGGCGGTGCTATGAGTAATACATTTTTAAAAGCAGTAGGTTATGACATGAAAGATTCATTAGTTGAGGATAATTTACTAGAAGAGGCAAAAAACATTCTAAGAATTGCAAAAGAAAAGCATGTAAAGATATATTTGCCTGTAGATGTTGTAACTACAACAAAAGACAAAAAAGATATCAAAATTGTCCCTGCACAAGATGTTCCTGATGAGCATATGGCAGTAGATATAGGACCTGCAACTGTTAGGTTGTTTAATGAGGTTATTAGAGATTGTGAGACTATTATTTGGAATGGTCCATTAGGTATGTATGAAGATCAAAAGTTCTCGCGTGGGACATTTAGCATATCTCATACAATAGCAGATACATACGCATATAGTGTAATAGGTGGTGGAGATACTGCAGATGCGGTAAATAGAGCAGGAGATAAAGATAGTATGAGCTTTACTTCAACAGGTGGTGGAGCATCTTTGGAGCTATTAGAAGGTGTTGTGTTACCTGCATTTGAGGTGTTAGATACTAGAGAATAGAGGCTTTTTATGCTGAATCTTTTTATAAAGCGTAATGGACTTGTTGTTAGAGAGAGCATAGCTTCTGTTAGTGCTATTAATTCTAGTGATGATATTTTGTGGATTGATCTTTTGCATCCGACTACAGAAGAGATAGCGTATATTTCTAAGACATATATGCTTGAGATGCCAACCAAAGAAGAAAGAGAAGAGATAGAAGAATCTGCTAGATATTGGGAAGATAGCGATACTATTACTATTAATACTTACTTTCTAACAAAACCAAATGAAGAAAATGTCTTTCATAATGAAACAATCACATTTCTTCTAACACATGGTATCTTATTTACTCTCAGATATAGTGAGTTTAGGATATTTGATGAGATTCAACAAAGGGTTCTTGCAAGTCCGAAATATTTTGAAGATGGATTTGACTTGATTACAAATATTTTTGAGCTAAGGGTTGAGAAAGACGCTGATATGCTAGAGAGTATAGCTAAACAAACTAGAATGCTAAGAAGGTCATTGTTTGATAAAGAATTAAGCGATGAGATACTTAGCACATTATCTCTTTTGGAGGAAATGCACTTGAGTTTGAGAGATAGTTTGTTTGATAAAAGATTGGCTATTACAGCACTTTTGAGAACCGATAAGGTAGATAGTGATTCTAAAAAGTCATTAGGAATCGTACTAAAAGATATAAACTCTCTTGTAGAGTTTGCAAATGTAAATATGAATATCCTTGATAATATACAAACATTATTTGCAAGTCATATAAATATAGAACAAAATAAAATTATTAAAATTTTCACCGTTGTTACTGTAGCTATGATGCCACCAACACTTATAGCTACTATATATGGTATGAACTTTAAACATATGCCAGAGTTAGAGTGGGCTTATTCTTATCCTGTTGTGTTGTGCACTATGATTGTTTCTACTATTTTGCCTATTTTGTATTTCAAAAAGAAAAAATGGCTCTAAACTATAAATCAAACAAATCTTGATTTTGCATACTCCCTTCTAGGAGGCTATTGAAGTGGAGTATCTTGCAGCTATTTTCTAATATGGCAACTAGTTTTGATAGTATCCGTAAATCCCTATGATATACATATACACCATAACCCTTTATTACCATTATTTTTCCGCTGTGCTCTTTGAAGTATCTGTTTATCTCTACATCAGCTCTCTCATACCATGTATCATAATCTTTTGGGTCATATACATTAAGGCTTCCTAGTAGTTTATAGCCAAAATAATCCTTTGGCAGAATCTTGTCATGGCTCAATGTATATGAGGTGGTAAATGGCGGTGTTGTGTAAGCTATATATTTTGCATTTGGTAGATTTTGGTATAGGAGAGAATGAATCTGTGCATCTATACTGGCTTCATTCCATCTATAATCCTTTTTGTGATATAGAGTTATAAAAGAATCATCTGTTAGATTGTCAAATATTGCTTCTTTTTTGTTTATTAGAAAATGACCTTCTTCTAACTTTGTGGATATTGAGCCATGAAAGATTCCTAAAAAGCCTTTTCTGAACATTGATAAAGATACAGTTTTTATTTTTTCTAAATTGTCTTTCGCCATTATTTGTCCATAAATAGTGTATTTATCTTTTGTATAAAATCTATTGGATCAACTTGTGCTCCTCTAGCTAGAATCCCAAAGTGCAAATGAGGTCCGCTGACTCTTCCACTGTTTCCACTAAGTGCTATTAAATCGCCTTTATTTACAATATCTCCTAGTTTTACTTTGATTTCACTGCAATGATAATACATGCTAAAAATTCCTTCTCCATGATCAATTACGACTGATTTTCCTGCCAAGAATCTGTCTTTTGCAATCACAACTTTGCCACTATTTGCTGCATATATTGGTGTGCCAATTTTTGCCCTAAAGTCAGTCCCACTATGATAGCTATTTACCTCACCATTAAAGATTCTAGCACTCCCATATGGACTTGTAATCACGCTCTCCATTGGGTTTATAAATGGTGAATCCCAAAATCTAGAATTAGTATAAGTTGCATAAATTTTATTTGCTTCATCTCTTTCTTTTTTTATTCTTTGTTGATTTTCCTTATTTGGTTTTGCTTTACTTTGTGCGACTACTATTTGTTCTTTTTTGTAATTTCCCTCTATTACCTTTATGCTTATATCTCCATTATTGGATATTTCTGGTTTTGTCCTATATGGTATTGTGATTATTAGAATCTTTTCATTGCTATTTTTTGGATGTTGTAGCCATTTGTATGTTCTATTGTTTATTTTTATGTTTTCTGCTTTTGTGTCTTTTGTAGTTAGGATTAGAGTTTTGCCATTTTCTACTTCGTATTCTTTTGAGATAACGAAGCTTACTAGCATTAGCATTAGTAATGTTTTTTTCATAAATTATTCCGAATCTTCATTTATTATTGCAAAGTTATCAGATTCTAGCTTAAAACTAATAGTTACACATCGATTGATTCATTAGTTGAATATTTATTTTTAGAAAAGTTTAGTTTATTTTATTAATTTAACTTGACAATAGTAGACTAAAGTTATATAATTTGCTTTGTAATTTAAGTTTCATACCAATATTAAGGAGTGGAATAGAATGCAAGAACTTAATGAAGAACATTCCGAAAACAAGGAAGTGCAAGAACTTAAAACTGATGAAGCAAATAATGAGACTTCTAGTGAAGAAACAGAAGAAACCATAGAATCTTTACAGGCTAAAGTTAAAGAATTGCAAGATCAGTATTTGCGCGTTTATGCTGATTTTGAAAATACCAAAAAAAGAATGCTAAGAGAAAAAGACCAAAGCTTAGAGTATGCTTATGAGAGATTTGCAAGAGATTTATTGCCCGTTATTGATACTTTGGAGAGTGCATTAAAGAGTGTAGAAGATTCAAATAATGATGATGAAGTGGTAAAAAAGATAGGAGAAGGCGTGTCTTTAACGCTTGATAACTTATTAAAGATTCTAGTAAAGCATGGTATTGAGCCTATTGATACTCAAGGTGAGTTTGATCCAAACTTTCATGATGCAATCATGCAAGTGCCAAGCGAAGCGCATGAAGATGGGCAAATTGTAGCAGAGTTGCAAAAGGGTTATAAATATAAAGAGAGAGTTTTGCGACCATCAATGGTTAGCATTGCAAAAAATTAAACTAAAAGAAAGGATAAATTATGGCAAAAGTATTAGGAATCGACTTAGGAACAACAAATTCAGCAATGGCTGTATTTGAAGGAAATGAAGGAAAAATTATTGCAAACAAAGAAGGTAAAAATACTACTCCATCAGTAGTTGCTTTTACAGATAAAGGTGAGATTTTAGTAGGTGATCCAGCTAAAAGACAGGCAATTACAAATCCAGAAAAGACAATTTATTCTATAAAGAGAATCATGGGTTTAATGAGTAATGAAGAAAAGGCAGAAGAAGCTAAAAAAAGACTTCCTTATAAGATTGTAGATAGAAATGGTGCTTGTGCGATTGAGATTGCAGGGAAGGTTTATACCCCACAAGAAATTTCAGCAAAGATTCTAATGAAACTAAAAGAAGATGCAGAAAGCTATCTTGGAGAAGAGGTAACAGAAGCAGTTATCACTGTTCCAGCGTATTTTAACGACGCACAAAGAAAGGCTACAAAAGAAGCAGGAACTATCGCCGGACTTAATGTATTAAGAATCATTAATGAGCCTACAAGTGCAGCTCTAGCTTATGGACTAGATAAAAAGCAAGCAGAAAAGATAGTTGTTTATGACCTTGGTGGTGGGACATTTGATGTTACTGTGCTAGAGACTGGTGATAATGTTGTAGAAGTTTTAGCCACTGGTGGAGATGCGTTCTTGGGTGGAGATGATTTTGATAATGCAATTATTGATTATCTTGCAAAATCTTTTGAGGATTCAAATGGTATCAATCTAAAAAATGATGTTATGGCACTTCAAAGACTAAAAGAAGCAGCAGAAAACGCTAAAAAAGAGTTAAGTAGTGCTGCAGAGACTGAAGTAAATCTACCATTTATCACAGCAGATGCAAGTGGCCCAAAACACTTAGTAGAGAAAATTAGCAGAGCAAAATTTGAAGGATTAATTGAAAAGTATATTGATCAAACCATTGACAAGATTGATAGTGTTATTAAAGATGCAGATTTAAGCAAGAGTGATATTGCAGAAGTTGTTATGGTGGGTGGTTCTACTAGAATTCCAAAAGTGCAAGATAGAGTAAAAGACTTTATTGGCAAAGAGCTTAACAAATCAGTTAATCCAGATGAAGTTGTAGCAATCGGTGCTGCTATACAAGGTGGTGTATTAAAAGGTGATGTAAAAGATGTACTTTTACTTGATGTTACTCCGTTATCTTTAGGAATTGAAACTTTAGGTGGTGTAATGACTAAGATTATTGAGAGGGGCACTACAATTCCAGTTAAGAAAAACCAAGTATTCTCAACTGCAGAAGATAATCAACCAGCAGTTACGATTCAAGTACTTCAAGGAGAAAGGGAACTTGCAAGAGATAATAAAGTGCTAGGTAATTTTGAGCTAAGTGGAATCCCAGCAGCTCCAAGAGGTGTGCCACAAATTGAAGTTACATTTGATATTGACGCTAATGGTATTTTAACCGTTAGTGCAAAAGATAAGGCAACAGGTAAAGCTCAAGAAATAAAAATTACAGGTTCAAGCGGACTATCAGATTCAGAGATTGAAAAAATGGTAAAAGACGCTGATTTGCACAAAGAAGAAGATAGAAAGAAGAAAGAAATAATAGAAATTAGAAATCAAGCAGATAGTCTAGTGTATCAAAGTCAAAAGAGCCTAGATGAGATGAAAGATAAGATTGATTCTGCTGAAGCAGAAAAGATTCAAAATGCAATTAACGCATTACAAGAAACTCTAAAAAATGAAAATGCTTCCAAAGAAGAAATTGAAGCAAAAGTAAAAGAGCTAACAGAAGCAAGTCATAAACTAGCAGAAGCAATGTATAAAAATAATGAGCAAGGAGCAGCAAATGGCGGTGCAAATGCTCAAAATAACAAAAAAGATGATGATATAATTGATGCAGAAGTGGAGTAATCCACCTGCATATATATTTTTACTTTTAACTTCTTAACCAAATTTATATATAATCATACCTCACATTTTACAACTAGGCACACAATGATCACAAAAGAGAATTTAAAAGAAGTTTTAGAATCTTTAGGGTTTGAAAATAAAGAAGAAATTTATAGTAAGACTATAAATGAATACACGCTAAAGATTAATTTTAAAGCCAAAACTCTTCACTATCCTAAATGGGTTACAATCCACGATACAACTACTTCTAACTTCTCTCACCCTGAAAATTTTGTTGTCTTTGAATGTGTGCATAGACTTTTGGAAAAAGGCTATAAGGCAGAGCATTTAGAGCTAGAGCCAAAATGGAATCTTGGCAGAGATAAAAAAGGTGGCAAGGCTGATATTTTGGTGCGAGATAATGAAAATAATCCTTACTTAATTATTGAGTGCAAAACTACAGATTCTAAAAATAGTGAATTTGTCAAAGAATGGACTAGAATGCAAGAAGATGGCGGACAACTTTTTTCTTATCTGCAACAAGAAAGAAGTGTAAAATATCTTTGTCTTTATACGAGTGATTTTAACTCACACCTTACATATACAAGCTATATCATACAAACTTTTGATAATGAAGAATATTTAAAAGAAAAAGATATAGAGAATAAGTCTTATACAAAGGCTACAAATAACATCGAGCTTTTTACAACTTGGAAAGAAAGTTATGACTTTTACCACGAAAAGCAAGGTATTTTTGAAAGCAATATCAATGCCTATAAAATCTTAGAAACAACGCCAACTTTTGAAAATCTCAAAGAGCTTAAAGAAGAGGGAAAATATCACGAATTTGCCAAGATTTTACGCAAGCACAATATTTCAGGTAAAGAAAATGCCTTTGATAAGCTTATAAATATCTTTCTTTGCAAAATTTATGATGAAACTTTTAATAAAGATAATCTAAAGTTTGGTTATCGTGGAGTTATGGCAGATACTTATGCAAGTATGCAAGATAGATTGATGTTACTTTATAAGGAGGCTATGAGTGAGTTTTTAGGCGAAAAAATTACTTTTGTTTCTAATGATGATATAGAAAAAGATTTTAAAAAGCTAAAAATAAAAGCCCTAAAAGAAGCAATGCAAAATTACATCAAAGAGCTAAAATTCTACTCAAATAACGATTTTGCTTTTTTAGAAGTGCATAATAAAGAATTGTTTTTAAAAAATGCACTTGTATTGGTAGAAATTATAGAGCTTTTTGCCCCTTATAAACTCACACAAAATTCTACTAACCAATTTTTAGGCAATCTTTTTGAATTGTTTTTACAAAAAGGTATGAAGCAAGATGAAGGGCAGTTTTTTACCCCGATACAAATTTGTGAATTTATTATGTATTCTTTGCCACTAGATTCTATGTTAAAAGAAAGCACTAAGCCTCTAAAAGTTATTGACTATGCGTGTGGTGCAGGACATTTTCTAAATACTTATGCAAATGAGCTTAAACGCTATGTGAAAGAAGAAAATTTAAAAGAATATTACAAGAATATTTATGGAATTGAAAAAGAATATCGACTTTCTAAAGTATCAAAAGTTTCAAGTGCTATGTATGGACAAAATGAAATTAATATTTTATATGCAGATGCACTCTCTTCCTTTGAGCTGGCAAATACCAAAAACTTTGAAGGAGAAAAGCCAAAGCCACAAGTTGAATCTCGCAGCTTTGATTTGCTGATTGCTAATCCACCTTATAGCGTCAAAGGTTTTTTAGAAACTCTAAGTGCTAAGTCTAAAAAGACTTATAGTCTTTTTAGTAATGATATAAATATAGAATCAAATAATGCTATTGAATGCTTTTTTGTGGAAAGAGCAAATCAAATTTTAAAGGATAACGCCAAAGCTGCGATTATTTTACCAAGCTCTATTTTAAATAAAGACTCTATTTACAAAGCCACGAGAGAGATTCTTTTTCAAAACTTTGATTTTATTTCTATTGTCGAGCTAGGAAGCCAAACATTTGGTGCGACAGGCACAAATACGATTATTTTATTTTTACGCAAAAAAGAGACTTTTAGACAAGAAAATAGTTTTATCTCGCAAGATTATAGCTTGATTAAAGAACGTATAGAGGGTGAAAATCTAAAAGACAATGAGCACTTTTATCAAAATTATTTAAGCGCATATTGTGATTTTAGAGGATTTGATAAAGAACTTTATGAGAGTTTTTTAAATGGTAATTTAGATTCTAATCTTTTCAATTTAGATATTTTTAAAGATTATTACAATGCTTTTAAACAAACAAGTGATTATAAAAAACTAAAAGAATCTAGAGCTTATAAGGATTCCAAGGATAAAGATTTGTTAGAAAATAAAGCATTTTTAGACTATGCTTTAAATATAGAAAAAGACAAATTGCTATATTTTTCCCTAAGTCTTAATCAAGAAGTGCTAATCATCAAAGCTCCAAGTGATATAAAAGAGCAAAAGAAATTTTTAGGATATGAATGGAGTAATCGCAAAGGCGATGAAGGACTAAAAGAGTTATATAGCCCCTACCTTAGCCCACTTTTTGAAAGGGATAATCCAAAAAATGAGACCAAACTTAATGCGTTAATCTACAAATCTTTTTTAAATACGCTTAATTTTATCCCAGAAGAGCTAAGAGCTTATGCCACAAAAGCAAAGCTTATTGATATGATAGACTTTGAAAAGGTGGAATTTAATAAGGCAATTAGTTTAAATCCAAAAACACAGCGACGAGAAATAAAATCTAAATATCCATTAGTTAAATTAGAGACTTGTGGGGATTTTTTTATGGGTGGAACTCCTTCAAGAAAAAATTCAAGTTATTGGAATGGGGAAATTAAGTGGCTAACAATTGGTGATTATTCTAATCATCAAGTTATTACAGATACTAAAGAAAAAATCACTCAGCAAGGCTTTAAAGATTCTAATGCAAAAATGATACAAAAAGGTGCTGTTGTTGTTTCAATCTATGCAACAATTGGAAGGGTTGGAATACTAGGTGAAAGCATGACTACCAATCAGGCGATAGTATCCATTGTTCCAAATGAGTGGTTTATTAATAAGTATCTTATGTATGCTATTGATTATTTTAAATTTCAATTATTTAACGAAACTATCACTACTTCACAAAAAAATATTAATCTAGGAATTTTACAAAATATGATTATTCCAAAACCACCGCTTGAAATTCAAAAGCAAATCGTGGCAGAGTGTGAAAAAATTGAAGAGCAGTATCATACAATCAAGACAAGTATAGAAGAGTATCAAAAATTAATTAAAGCGATTTTGTTTTATTGTGGAATTATAGATTCTATCAATCAATCACACGAAGTGCAAACCGCTAAAGGCGTCGTCGGAGTGGGGGGAGAGGTTGAGAGGGGGAAGGGAGCGACTTCGCAATTTAAGTCCCTCCATCCTCTCACAAAAGAAAGTGGCTTAGAATCTATTTTGCAAAATTTGCAAAAATTAGAATCTCAACTTGATTTTAATCTTTTGCTTGTGCTGATTGAAGAGCAAGTCAGTTATTCTAATATTTTCTTTTCTCGTCATTCTGAGGGAAGCGAAGCGACCGAAGAATCTCATAATAAAGAAAAGCAAGATTTTAACACCTTTAAAGATTTTTCTAAAACCATACAAGAGCTTTTGCAAACTCTCCCAACTCCGCCACAAAATGGCTGGGAGAGAATTTCTTTAAAGAATGAAAAATACATAGAACTTAATCCGAGTAAAAAAGAAATATCAGAGCTTGATGAAAATATGCTTGTTTCTTTTATAGAAATGGCAAGCATTTCAGATAAGGGTTATATTGAAAGCAAGGTAGATAAGCCATTAAAGGAAGTGAGAAAAGGTTATACATATTTTGTAGAAAATGATATTTTGATTGCAAAAATTACGCCTTGTATGGAAAATGGCAAATGTGCCATTGCAAAAAATCTCACAAATCATATAGGTTTTGGTAGCACAGAATTTCATATTTTTAGAGCAAAAACAGGTCTTGATAGCAGTTTCTTATTCTATAATCTAAATCAACAAAATATAAGAGAAAAAGCAGCTCTTGCTATGACTGGAGCAAGTGGACACAAAAGAGTTCCTATAAGTTTTTATGAAAATCTTACAATCCCACTCCCACCGCTAGAAGTGCAAGAAAAAATTGTTCAAACTATTGAAGCAGTGGAGAATCAAATTTCTTTTGTGGATTCTAAACTTGCTCGCCTAGAATCTCAAAAAGAAGTTATTCTTAAAAAATATTTAGAGGCAGATAACGAGAGAGAGAACAGGTAGAGATTAAAGAAATCTTAAATCTTATCTCTCTTCTTCAGGCTTATAGAATCTTATTGCAATACTACACTACGAATATTTTGCGGGTGTGTGGAATAGATCCTAAAAGTGATAATTTTATGGATAACTTACCAAGTTTGGAACAAAATAGCCTTAAAACTTACAGCCTAAACGATACACAAAATTTTAGCCTTAGCATTGGCAAAAGAGTGCTAGATAGTGAGCTAGATATAAATGGAGCTATCCCAGTATTTAGTGCAAATGTGAAAAAAGCATTTGGATTTATTAATAAAGAAATTTTACAAGATTATAGCAATGATTGTGTGTTATGGGGGATTGATGGAGATTTTATGGTGGGATTTATGCCAAAAGGTAAGAAATTCTACCCCACAGATCATTGTGGAATTTTAAGCGTAAATGAAGCGGTATTAAATACTAAGATTGTTAGCTTTGCATTAGAGCAAGAAGGAGAAAAAGAGAATTTTCTCGTACTTTAAGAGCCTCTATTGATAGGATTAGGGATCTTAAAATCACTCTTCCACCGCTAGAGATACAAAACACAATCGCAAAAGAAGTGCAAATTTTAGAAGACAAGATTCAAAGCTTTAAATCTCTTTTGCCACTTTTAGAAAAAAGTAAATCAAAGATTCTAGGACAACCATTAAAAAGTAGCTAATTGCTACTTCTATATCTAAATTGACCCTTTTTTGCGACCATTTTTATCCCACCTATGCTAAAGAGCCATTTATTTTCTATGGTATTTTTCATAAATGCAGCTATTTCACCACTTACATTTTTATGATATACAACGCCAACACCATCAGTATGCCCTATGGAGCATACTGTGCCTCTGTGGTTGAATTTAAAGGCATGGTTAAATGGTTTGTTCTCTAGTTTTGCACACAATAATTCTGCTACATAGTCTCCCATTTGTGCTGATAGTTGTGCGGTTGGTGCGTGTATTACATCTTTGCTAGTTGCTAATGCACAATCACCAACTACATAGATATTCTCATATTCTTTGCATTGTAAGAATTCATTTGCAGGGATTCTGCCTTTTTTGTTTGGTATTATGGAGTTTTCTATTATATCGCTTCCCTTTACACCTGCACTCCATAGAATTGTATTGCCGATTATTTCTTCTAGCTTTCCATTTTTTTCTATTATTACTTTGTGTTTTTGGATTTCTTTTACTTCAGCACTAGATATTATATCTACCCCTAGTGCTTTTAGTTTGGATTCTGCTTTATTTGAGAGTGATTTGCTAAAGACTGGTAGTATTTGTTTTGACCTTCCTATACAGGTTATTTTAGGAATCTTTCTATCAATGCCACATATTAGACATAGCTCATCAAGTTGAGTTGCAAGTTCTGCAGCAAATTCTATCCCAGTAAATCCAGTGCCACATACTATTACATGCAAGTCATCTGGATTTTTTGTGTGGATAAATTCCTTAAATTTATTTTCTATGTTTTTGGTTAGTTTTAGTGCGGTATTTAGTGAAGTAAGCACATAAGTATGCTCATATACGCCTTCTATCCCAAAGCTATCAAGCTTGAATCCTAGACCAATTACTAAATAATCATACTCATATCTTCCGCCATTACCTATTACTGCATTTTCTGTTGGCAGGATTTCTTTTATTTTGTCCTTTATAAATGTTACTTTGTTTTTATCCAAGATTTTTCTGTAATAGATTCTAGCTTTTCTATCGCTTAGAGTGCCTATGGCAACTTTATGCAGTAGGGTTGTTTGATAGTGATAGTCGTGTTTGCTAATTAGCGTTATATCAGCCTTTACTTTTAGTTTCCTTTGTAGTCCTAGTGCGACTTTAAGCCCCCCATATCCACCACCTATTATTAGAATCTTTTTTTTATCCATTTTATGCCCCTTACCCAATTTTATAATATGAGTATAAAAAATAATAGTTAAAAAATTTTTTAATTTTTTGTGTGATTATTTTTTGGATATAATCTTGCATTTTGTTGTTGGGGGAGATTGTGTATAAAAGATATTTGCTATTAGTATTAATTGCACTTCTTGTTTATTTTTTAATTGTTTTTCCAGAGCTTGGCATGATATTGGCAGGTGTTGCTATATTGCTTGTTGGAATGTCAAATTTAGGCAATGGGTTTAAGTCTTTTAGTGGTGGTCTTTTAGAAAAAATCTTAAAAAAATCAACAGATACTAGGGTAAAGAGTATAGCGTTTGGAACAATAACCACAATTCTTATGCAAAGCTCTACTTTAGTATCTGTTATTTCTATATCATTTTTAGGTGCTGGTCTTATCACTCTAGCACAAGGTATAGGGATTGTCTTTGGTGCGAATTTAGGAAATAGTGCTGGTTCGTGGTTAATTGTAGGGCTTACAAAGATAAATATATCAACTCTAGCTATACCTTTGGTTGTAAGTGGTGCTTTATTGGGTTTTCAAAAAGATTCAGTGCTAAAGGGCTTAGGAAGTGTATTTATAGGGATTGGATTTTTCTTTTTGGGGGTTGATTATATTAAAAGTGGCTTTGAATCTTACAAAGAAATAATGGATTTATCGAAGTTTAACTTTACAGGCATGAAAGGAGTGCTAATCTTTGTCGCGCTTGGTGCGATAACTACGGGTATAGTGCAGTCAAGCCACGCTACAATAGCAATTATTATATCAGCATTAATAAGTAATCAAATAACTTACGAAAATGCACTTGCTGCAACATTGGGAACTAGTGTAGGTGGTGTAGTAACTGCCGTTGTAGCATCTCTTAGCACGAATCTTGATGGCAAGAAACTTGCAGTTGCAAATTGTATTTTTAACTTTACTATTGCGCTAATTGTTATTGTTTTGTTTCCGTTTTTTGTTAATTTAGTAAATCTTGTAGCGGATATTTTAGGGATAGAAAACATAGCATTAAAGACTGCATTATTCCATACTCTCTTCAACCTTGTAGCTGTTATTTTGATATCTATGTTTGTAGGGCAGATTGTTGCATTTTTGGACAGAGTGATAAAAGAACCTAAAAATAGGGACACTGATAGACCACTATATCTTAATAATAATATTTTAGAATACCCAGATACTGCCATTGAAGCACTGCAAAAGGAGAGTGAGCATTTATATAATAACGCCTATGCAATGATTGCTCATACAATAGGATTCAATCGTAGTGATATAAGAAGCAAGGAGAGTTTTGACTTTATAGTTGAGAACAAAAAGTGGTTTAGCGGTAGTGTTGATTTGGATTATTTATATAGACAAAAGATAAAGGTCTTATTTGACGCTATTATGGAGTTTTCTACAAAGGCACAATTATATGCAGATGATGAAGCAAAAGTGCATAGAATCTTTTCTTTCAAACTTGCATCAAGAAATATCACTGAAGCCACAAAGAATCTTAAAATAATACAAGGCAATATGAAAGTCTATGCAAATTCAACAAACAAATATCTAGCAGATGAATATAATGAAATGAGAAAAGATATGGGGGAACTCTTGCGTAGCATAGAAAAGCTAAAGCTAATGAAAGATGAAAGTGTTCATTTAATATTGCAGAATCTAAAAGGTGCAGAAAAACTCTTAAAAGAGAAAGATTATAGTGCATTTCATAGAGTAGAAACTCTAATAACAGAAAATAAAATAAGTGCAACTAATGGAACTTCTATATTGAACGATAGTGCGTTTATGGCACAAATTGCTATAAATTTAATTGAAGCAGTTGTTATAATATTTGCAAAAGATGAATATAGTGAGGAGATAAAGCAAGACTAATTTTGTCTATGCTTTTTTTTGATAGTAGATGTATATTGAAATGCCAATTGCAACTAATATAACTAGTGATAGTGTTATTATGTGTAGATATTCTCTTAAAAGCCCTTCATTCTGTCCTAAAAAGTATCCAAGTGCAGTTAGTATAACAACCCAAATACCAGCCCCAAGAGATGTGTAAAGACAAAATAAAAATAAATTCATCTTGCCAATTCCAGCAGGTAGAGAAATGTATTGTCTAATTACAGGTATCAATCTTCCACTAAAAGTTGAGATATGTCCGTGTTTATTGAAGAATTGTTCCATTTTATTCATTGTTTCAGGTTTGAAAAATACATACTTGCCATACTTTATAAGAATCTCTCTTCCTAAATATAATGCTAGATAATAATTAATTAATGCACCAGCTAGTGAGCCAGCAATCCCGCATAAAATAGCAATGAAAAAATTCATCTCTCCTTTATGTGCTAAGTATCCAGCAGGTATCATTACTATTTCGCTTGGGAATGGTATAAAGCTACTTTCAAGCAACATCATAATAAAGATTCCCAAATATCCAAATGCACTAACGCTATCTACAATAAAGTTAATAATCTCTTCCAAAATACGCTCTTTTTAAGTTTGATTTTGTAATTATAAGTGATTTTTTATATAATACAAAACATAAATAAAGAAAGGTAAATTGTGGCAAAAGAAAAATTAAGATGTCCTCCGTGTGATTGTCCCAAAGGTGTTCCGTTATGGCTTGGGACTTATGGAGATATGGTTACTCTTATTCTTACATTTTTTATTCTTTTGCTATCTATGGCTTCATTTGATAAAGAGAGAATCGCACAAGCGATAGGTTCGGTAGAAGGTGCGTTGTCTATTTTAGAAAAAGGCTCTCAATCCCAAATAAATCCTCCACAACCAATAAAAGCTACTCCTATGGAAACAGAAGTTGAGATGGATAATGTGGTTAATATCTTTGCTTCTTTAATTACAGAATATAATGAAGTAAATAGAATCTCAAATGGTCCAAGCGTAGAGTTAGAAGAAGCGGAGAAAGGGATAGTTATAAGAATCCCAAATGAATTATTATTTGATAATGGAAGTGCTATTTTAAGCAACTCAAGTGGGATAGCCTTCTTAAAGCGTTTATCACTAGAGTTTAGAAAAATGCCAAATGCAGTGCTAATAAAGAGCATAGGACATACTGATAATACTCCTATTATGAGAGATTCTGTGTTTGCTGATAATTTTGAATTATCAATTGCAAGAGGCGTTAATGTAGCAGACCTTATAATAAATGAGGGTGTTGATAACTCTAGGATAACAGGCGGTGGAGAAGGAGAGTATTCTCCTATTGCAAGTAATGATATACCAAGTCTTAGAGCTAAAAATAGACGTGTTGATTTGTATGTTTATAGTATAGGACAGGATTTATCTGCAGCTGCTCAATCTATAAACAAAGTAACTCCATAAAGAGAAATAATGCAAGAACAAGAAACGTCAATAGACACTTTATTTAAGGGTGTCATTAAGTTTAAAGAAGAAAATTTTTCACATTATAAAGAATTATTTAGAGATTTAAAAGAGGGGCAAAATCCGCACACATTGTTTGTTGGGTGTTCGGATTCTAGAGTTGTGCCAAATTTAATTACAAATACTTTGCCGGGTGAGTTGTTTGTCGTTAGAAATATTGCAAACATTGTGCCTCCATATAGAAAGGTAGATGAAAGTTTGGCTACCACTTCTGCTATTGAGTATGCATTATGTGAGCTAAATGTAGAAAATATAATAATTTGCGGTCATTCTCATTGTGGAGGTTGTGCTGCTTTGTATGATGAGGAGCATTATAATGCAATGCCAAATGTTAAAAATTGGCTAAAATTAATTGAAGATATAAAGATAAAAGTGCTTGATTTAAAACCAGAAAATGAGGCTTTGAGAGCATTTTATACAGAACAAATGAATATAGAAAAGCAAATAAGGAATCTCTTTACATATCCGGAAGTAAAGGAAAAATATCTAGCAAGAACGTTGCATATTTATGGTTGGCACTATATTATAGAAAGTGGCGAAGTGTATAGCTATGATTTTAAAAAACAAGAATTTAATTTATTAAAGGCGGAGAAATGATTATTGTTGCTGGACCTTGTGTTATAGAGAATGATGAGATTTTAGAAGAAATTGCAGAGAGTTTAAAAGATATAGCAAATAATCCAAAAGTTACATTTTATTTCAAATCTAGTTTTGATAAGGCAAATAGAACTAGTTTGGATTCTTATCGAGGACCTGGTTTGGAGAAAGGCTTGGAATCTTTAGCAAAAATCAAGCAAAAATTTGGATATAAACTGCTAACAGACATACATGAGACATATCAAGCAAGGTTGGCAGCAGAGATTGTAGATGTATTACAGATTCCTGCGTTTCTATGTAGGCAGACAGATTTAATAGTAGAGAGTGCGAAGAGCAAAGCTATTGTTAATATTAAAAAGGGTCAATTTATGAATCCAAAAGATATGCAATATTCTGTTTTAAAGGCATTAAAGATTCGTGGTGGAGAGAATGCAACTTATGATGAATCTAAAAAGCATGGTATATATCTAACAGAACGAGGAAGTAGTTTTGGCTATGGTAATTTGGTTGTAGATATGAGATCATTATCTATTATGAGAGAGTTTGCACCAGTTATCTTTGATGCTACTCATGCGGTGCAGATGCCAGGTGGTGCTAATGGTAAGAGTGGTGGAGATTCCAAATTCGCCCCACTTTTAGCTAGAGCTGCTAGTGCTGTTGGTATTGATGGGTTATTTGCTGAAGTGCATGTAAATCCAAAAAAAGCATTAAGCGATGGTCCAAATATGTTAAAACCAAATGAGCTTATAAGTCTTTGTGATACTATTTTAGAGATTGATAAATTAATAAAAGGATAGAATATGCAAGTGATCGAAGGAAAATTATCTCTTTTGGGAGATGAAAAAATTGCAATTATTTCAAGTAGGTTTAATCACATAATTACTGATAGGCTTGTAGAGGGTGCTAAAGATTGCTTTCTAAGGCATGGTGGCAGGGAAGATAATTTATTTCATATATTGGTTCCTGGTGCATTTGAAATACCATTTGCATTAGAGAAAATATTATCTCAAGGTGATTATGATGGAGTATGTTGTCTTGGTGCAATAATTAGAGGAAGCACACCTCATTTTGATTATGTAAGTGCTGAATCTACAAAAGGAATAGCAAATGTAACCATACGATATGGTGCTGCTGTAACTTTTGGTGTCCTAACTACTGATACAATAGAACAAGCAATTGAAAGAGCTGGAAGTAAAAGTGGAAACAAGGGTTTTGAATCTATGTCTAATCTTATAGAGCTTATAAACTTATATAGAAAAATTGGTGCATAATGGCTACTAGAGGACAGGCAAGAGAAGCTGTTGTGCAGTTGATGTATGCTTATGGTAGCGGAAATAGTGGTATTGTAAAGTTTGTAGATGAAATATTAGAAGAGAAAAAAATTAAAAATCAACAACGAGAGTTTGCATTAGGATTGTTTAATGGGATTTTGGAGCATTTAGAAGAAATAGATTTAAGAATCACCCATCAGTTAAAGAACTGGGATTTCTCTAGGATTGGAGATATGGAGAGGGCAATTTTGAGGCTTGGTGCATATGAGATAATATTTAGCGATACTGATAAAGCAGTTGCTATTAATGAAGCATTAGAAATAGCAAAAATATTTGGAAATGATAATTCAACTAGATTTATAAATGGGATCTTAGATGGTGTAAGCAAGAATCTGAAAATAAAATTACAAGACATACAAGAGGCACTTAAGGATAATAAATGAAACTTTGTGTTGCATTAGATATGGATAGTAAGCATGATAATCTATCTCTTTTGGAGAGCTTAAAAGAATATGATGACTTGTATGTAAAAGTTGGGTTAAGGAGTTTTATTAGAGATGGATATTTATTTTTAGATGAGATTCGTAAAATTGCTAATTTTAAAATATTTTTGGACTTAAAGCTATATGATATACCAAATACTATGTGTGATAGTATTGATGAGATAATAAAATTGGGAATCGATATGGTAACAATTCACGCAAGCAGTGGAAGAGAGGCTATGAATAGCATAGCTACAAAATTATCAAAAGTGCAAAATCCACCTATTATTCTTGCAGTAACAGCACTTACTAGTTTTGATGATTCTAATTTATTTGAGATATATAATGATAGTTTAGAATCTTGTGTGTTGAAGTTTGCAAAATTATCATATGAATGTGGAATAAATGGTGTTGTATGCTCATGCTTTGAATCTAAAATGATAAAGACAAATATAGGAAATGATTTTTTAACCCTTACGCCGGGGATTCGTCCATTTGGCGAGAGTGTAGGAGACCAAAAGCGTGTAGCAAATATTAAAGAAGCTTTCGATTCCAAGAGTGATTTTATCGTTGTTGGGCGTCCAATATATAAAGCACAAAACCCAAAAGAAGCTGTAAAGAGAATATTAAACGAGATGAAAAGAGTTAGCAATGAAATATGATGTAATCGTTATTGGTGGTGGTCATGCGGGTATTGAATCTGCAATAGTATCTGCTAAGATGGGTTGTAAGACACTGCTTTTAACAATGCTAGTAGAACAAATTGGAGCTGCTAGTTGTAATCCTGCAGTAGGTGGGCTTGGTAAGGGACATTTGGTAAAGGAAGTAGATGCATTAGGTGGTGTAATGGGATATATCACTGATAAGTGTGGGATTCAATTTAGAACACTAAATGCCTCAAAAGGTCCTGCTGTTCGAGGCACAAGAGCTCAAATAGATATGGATAGATATAAAATAGTGGCTAGAGATATATGCTATAACACGCAAAACTTGGAAGTCTCACAACAATTAGTTGAATCTTTAATTGTAAAAAACAATGAGGTAGAGGGCGTTAAAACAAGTATAGGCAAAATATATAAGGCAAAGAAAGTTGTCTTAACTACGGGGACATTTTTAAGAGGGAAGATTCATATAGGTGAGAATACCTCTAACAATGGTAGAGCAGGTGAGCAGCCAGCACAAGCTTTAGGAGAGTATTTAGAATCTTTAGGGCTTGAGGTAGGTAGGCTAAAGACTGGGACATGTGCTAGAATAAAAGCTAGTAGTATAAATTTTAGTAATTTAGAAAAACATCATGGTGATATACCAGCTCCTTATTTTAGCAATAAAACAAAAAAAGAGTTAAATGGCAATGAGTTTAACCCAGTGCAATTACCATGCTATGTAACATATACAAATGAAAAAACACACAAAATAATAAGTGATAATTTTCATAGAGCACCTATGTTTACTGGACAAATAGAAGGTGTTGGTCCTAGATATTGTCCAAGTATAGAAGATAAAATAAATAGATTTAAAGATAAAGAAAGACATCAGTTATTCTTAGAACCACAAACGCTAGAGGCAAATGAATATTATATAAATGGACTTACAACTTCCTTGCCATATGATGTTCAAGAAGAATTAATACGAAGTATAGAAGGTTTAGAGAATGCAGAGATTGTGCGATATGGATATGCTATTGAGTATGATTATATAAATCCTACGGAATTAAAGCATACATTAGAGACAAAAAAAATAAAGAATCTTTATTGTGCAGGACAGATAAATGGCACTACTGGGTATGAAGAAGCAGCAGCACAAGGGATATTTGCTGGGATTAATGCTGCACTTAGTGCTAAGGGAAAAGATGAGGTTTATTTAAGAAGAAATGAATCTTATATTGGTGTTATGGTTGATGATTTGGTAACTAAGGGCACAAAAGAGCCTTATAGAATGTTTAGTTCAAGGGCAGAGTATAGGCTTTTATTGCGTGAAGGCAATGCGATTTTTAGGCTTGGTAAATTATCTTTTGAGCTTGGGCTTATGAGTGAGTGTGATTATAAGGAATTGCAAAAGGATTTAGAAGATATACAAATTGGTCTAAATTGGTTAAATGGTTCTGTTACGCCTACGGCATCTGTTTTGCAGTTTTTAGAGAGTATAGATGAAGATAAAATAAGCGATAAGACTACATGGCAAACGATAGTTTCAAGAAGGACATTTGATATGCCAAAACTCCTAGAGTTAATAAAGTTTGCTAATGCACCTTTTGGTTCATTTTCTCAAAGGTCATTAGAGGAGATATTAGTAGAATCTAAATATATGACCTATATACAAAAACAACAAGCAATGATTGATAATATGGATAAAATGCTAAGTATTAAGATTCCAGATGGGTTTGTTTATAAAAATATATCTGGTTTGAGTTTAGAAGTGATAGAAAAGCTAGAAAAGAATCAGCCAAAAAGTCTATTTGAAGCAAGTCAAATAAGTGGAGTTACACCTGCTAGTTTGGAAGTTCTACAATTATATATACATTTGGAAGATAAAAAGAATAAAAGTAAGTGAGAAATTAAAATTGGTAGCGGGGGGCGGATTTGAACCACCGACCTTTGGGTTATGAGCCCAACGAGCTACCGGGCTGCTCTACCCCGCGATAAATATAACTAAAAATGTTAAAAATCATTTTGATTGTGGCTGGGGTACAAGGATTCGAACCTCGGAATGGCTGGACCAAAACCAGCTGCCTTACCGCTTGGCGATACCCCAATGTTTTAAGAAATCGGATTATATATAAAAAAGGCTCGTTTGTCAAGAATTAGTAAAGGCAAAAATTATATATCTAATTTTTTTGCCAATGCTGTTCTAATTGCTTCTTCTTTTGAAGATTTTTCCTGTATTTTTCTTTCTATTACGCTTTTATCAGCTTCAAGTTTTGCTATCTGCTTTCTTATGTTTGTTAAAAACGAAACTAACTTTCTCTCATTATATACCTCAAAATTTTGTTGTGTTGTCATTAGAATTCCTTATTGTATTCGTAACTAATAATGCTAAAAATTTGCTTTATATTTCTTTAAATAAAATTTTATTTTTATTAAACTTTTTATCTTATAAATTTTATTATAAAATAATTAATAATTTTTGATTAATATTGACTTTTTGGGTTAATTATCAATTAAAGAGAGTATTTATAAAATTTTTAATTTTTAGTTTATATAAAGTTGTTTTGGCAAGGAAATTATATGAGTAAAAATGAAGCTATTTTAAGGGTAGAGCAATCCATAGAAGCTATCAAAAATGGTGAAATGATAATAATAATGGATGATGAAGATAGGGAAAATGAGGGTGATTTGGTTATGGCTGGAATCTTTAGCACACCAGATAAGATAAACTTCATGGCTCAATATGCAAGGGGTTTAATTTGTGTCTCTATCACTGAAAAGATAGCAAATGATTTAGATTTGCCGCCTATGGTGGCATCAAATAGCTCAAATCATAATACAGCATTTACTATATCAATAGATGCAAAAGAGGCAAAAACAGGAATCTCTGCTTATGAGAGAAGTTTGACGATAGAGCTTATGTGTAGAGCCAATGCTAAGCCAGATGATTTTGTAAGACCTGGACATATCTTTCCACTTGTAGCAAAAGAGGGTGGAGTATTAGAAAGGACGGGACACACTGAAGCTAGTATTGATATTTGTAAATTAGCTGGACTTAAGCCAGTTAGCGTGATTTGTGAGATAATGAAAGAAGATGGGCTTATGGCTAGAAGAGATGATAAATTTTTAATTGATTTTGCTTCTAAACATTCTTTAAAGATTCTATATGTATCAGACTTAATAGAATATAGAATGCAGTCTGAAAACCTAGTTAGCATACAAAGTGAAGAATCTTCTAGTTTTTTTGATTTTGATGTTACTAAGACTTCTTTTAAAGATCATATAGGAAGGATTCATATTGCATACAAGTTTGGAGATACTGGCAAGATTCCTTATGTGAAATTCCACATTGTAGATGAGGATATATTATTGCTAGAAGATTTTTCTAGATTCAATGAACTTGTAAAATCAATAGATATATTAAAAGAGCATGTAGGTTATCTTGTGTTTTTAAGAACTAGTAAAAATTCCGATATAAAAGAGCTTGGGATAGGTGCGCAGATTCTAAAGTTACTTGGTATTTTGGACTTCAAACTAATTAGTTCTACAAAAAATGAAGATAGTTTTATGGTGCTAAATGGATTTAATTTAAAGATAGTTGAGGTAATTAAACCTTAAGTTTCGGAGTAGCGGGATTTGAACCCACGACCTCACCCACCCCAAGGGTGTGCGCTAGCCAGACTGCGCTATACTCCGATGTGTTGCGTATTGTAGCATATTGATAGTTGGAATGCAATTTGCTTATTTTTGCTAATAAATATAGCAAAAGGATTTGAAATATGAACATGTTTAAAGGTATTTTAACAATAACTTTGTTTTTTACGCTACCAATGTATGCTGCAAAGGTTAGCGATTTAGCAAATATCGTCGGCGTTAGGGATAATCAACTAATAGGTTATGGTTTGGTTGTGGGTCTAAATGGGACTGGCGATAAGACTACCTCTACTTTTACAATGCAATCAATGTCAAACATGCTAGAGAGTGTAAATGTAAAAATAGATCCAAATGATATACAATCAAAGAATGTTGCTGCTGTAATGGTTACTGCTAAGCTTCCTCCATTTGCAAGACAAGGTGATAAGCTTGATATTTTAGTCTCAAGTATTGGTGATGCGAAGTCTTTAGAAGGTGGGACATTGTTGTTAACTCCTCTTAGTGGTTTAGATGGGAGAATCTATGCTGTCGCTCAAGGTGCTGTAGGTATAGGTGGTAAAAGCGAAAGAGGCGGTGCAGCAAACCACCCACTAGTTGCCACATTACCAAATGGCGGTATTGTTGAGAGAGAAGTTGTATATGATTTGTATAGCAAAACAAATGCAACTCTTAGTTTAAAAGAATCTAATTTTCAAAATGTAGTTAGAATCCAAACTAGGATTAATGAGACATTTGCTCCTGCTACAAATAGTGATTCAAATGCAACAAATTCTGTTGCAGTTGCCGTAGATCCAAGAACAATAAGATTACAAAAGCCAGAAAATATAAGCATGGTTGAATTTCTAGCTAGGGTTCAAAATATTGATGTTGATTATGTAAAAGAAGATAGAATAATAATAAATGAAAGAACAGGAACGGTTATAGCAGGGCTTGGCGTTGAGGTATCTCCTATTGTTGTAACTCATAACAATATAACAATAAAAGTATCAAATGAGCCTATAAATGACCCAGAAGCGGTTGATATGGGCAGTGGTGCGTCATTTAGCCCTCAACAAGCAATGGTAGCAAGTGCGAATAATCCTACTATCTCTAGCGTCACAAGAGCATTGCAAAGAATGGGTGCTACTCCAAAAGATATGATAGCTATAATTGAGACAATGAAAAAAGCCGGTGCTTTTAATGCTGATTTGGAAATAATTTAAGGAGGATTCATGGCAATTGATTTTAATGGCATTAGCGGATATAGCAAAGATTTGTTAGATGTTGCTAAAAAAGCACCAGAAATTACAAAAACAGATGATGATTCAAGGCTAAGAGAACAAACAGATGCCTTTGAAGCGTTGATTTTAAAGACTATACTTGATACATCTTTAAAACTAGAAGATCCTCTATATCCAAAAGCACCCGGACATGACATATATGAATCCATGTATAAAGATACACTATCACAATCTCTTAGCGGTAGTTTTGGATATAGTGATTTGCTATATGGTTATTTAAAAGATTTACAAAAACAACAAGGCTTATAGTGATAGATCAAAATTTATTGGAATCTTTAAGTAGTAGCGATAAGGAATCTTTTGCAAAAGGGCTAAAAGAGTTAATCACACAAACATATGAAGTAGAAAAAGAATTTGTTGAATTAAGGGCTCTCTTTGAAGAGGTATTGGATATTTTGCCAACTGCTGTATGGGTACTAGAAGAGGGTGGGGAAATATTTTATCAAAATTCTTTTGCAAGCGAGATTTCAAATCTTTTGGAATTTTTGGATATACGCAATTTGCAACGACAAGAAATTGAGCTTGAATCTAGTGTGTATTTGGTTCAAATAAATAAAAAGCTAAACAAATTTATAATTACTGCTACTGATATTACAAGTGAAAAAAGGCGTGAAAGACTAGCATCTATGGGGCAAATATCAGCACATTTAGCACATGAGATAAGGAATCCTGTAGGCTCTGTTGCACTTTTAGCCTCTACACTTATAAATAAAGTTGATTTAAAAAACAAGCCTCTAGTTTTAGAGATAAAAAAATCAATTTGGCGTGTGGAGAGGATTGTTAAGGCTACATTGCTGTTTTCAAAAGGTGTGCATGTAAATAAAAGCACAATAAACCCTGAAAACATAAAAGAAGAATTAGAAGAATCTCTAGGGTATTACACATATTCTAAAGATATAGATTTGAAGCTAAAGTTTGATAGCTCACAAATAGAAGCTGATTTTGATTTATTGTGTATAGTTTTGCAGAACTTTTTGTTTAATGCTGTTGATGCAATTGAAGAGAGTGATAATGATAGTGGTTTAATAGAGATATTTTATAGTATCGTTAATGATAAAGCAGAATTTAAAATTTATGATAGTGGCAAACAAATTGAGAATCCTCAAATATTATTTGAACCATTTAAAAGCACAAAATTAAAGGGTAATGGGCTTGGATTAGCATTGTCATTACAGATTATTGAAGCACATGGCGGAAGTATAGAATTACTAGATGAAGATAAAAAAGGTTTTAGAATAATTATCCCTACAAAATAGTTTTTTATTAAGTTTTATCTTTAATTTTGCAATAATCTTTTAAAAATTCTTGCAAGGTTATTTTATGGTAATTAAGGGTGCTATGATATGTGATGCCCTCTTGGAGCAAAAGGGTGATATAAGAATAGAAGGTGATAGGATAGTAAAAGTAGAACGAAGCATTATGCCAAGTGCTGGAGAGGAGGTCTTTCATGCAGATGGATTTACTCTTTTGCCTAGTGCTATTGACTTAAATACTAGACTTCATAATGATGTATTAACTAAAGAAAATATATTGAATCTTTCACAAAAAGCAGCAGTTGGTGGAGTAGGAATGCTTGCGTTAATGCCTGATTGCAAACCATCTTTAAGCACTGAACTTGGCATGGAGTTATTATCTGTTTTACAACATGAACTAAGTGTCAAAATAATTGGTATAACTTCTAATTTAACAGATGAAGGGAGCGGGATTCCGCCAATATCATCTTTACACAAAAAAGGTGCTAGAGGTATTTTTAGCAAATCTAGCATAAGTGGAAATTTGTTGCGTAGGACTTGTGAGTTTGCTACAATGCTTGATTTGCCAATGTTTTTTGATTGTGATGATGAATCTTTGAGTAAAGATGGAGTTATGAATGATGGTGAGCTTAGTGCATCTTTAGGGCTTAGTGGGATTTTATCTCTAAGTGAGACAAAAGAAGTTGCTATGATGTGTGAGGTTGCTTCATTTATGGGCGTTAGAGCTATATTTAATGCTATTTCTTCTGATAGGAGTGTAGAAATTTTAAAAGAAGCAAAAAAGAAAAATCCAAATATTTTCATACAAACTTCGATACATCATCTAATTTTAACCGAAGATTTGTGCAACAATTACAACACTGCAGCAAAAATTAAACCACCTCTAAAATCAGAATCTACTCGTTCTAAATTGACAAAAAGAGCCAAAAAGCTAGAAATAGACTTGCTAACTTCTCTGCAATCATCACAATCTCTATCTAAAAAAGACCTAGCCTTTGATGAGGCTGCATTTGGCATAGATATGATAGAGTATTTTATCCCTATGTGTTATAGTCTGCTTGTGAAAAATGAGCATATGAGGTTTAGCGATTTAAGCAAGATTCTATCATTCAATCCGGCACAGATATTAAAACTAGATGATGTTGGGCTGATAAAGGAAGGTTATTTGGCTAATTTTTGTTTGCTTGATACAAAAGAGACGCAAATGATAGGTGCTAAAGATTCACCTTATTATGATTGGATATTTAGTGGCAAGGTTAAACATCATTTTATAGGTGGCAAGCAAATTTTTTAAGGATTTTTTATGTATTTAGTTGGTGCTGATTTTTTGCTTTTGTGCGATGATTCTTTTAGCATAATAGAAAAAGGTGGAATCTATTTTGATGACAATGAAATAATTGCAGTTGATAAATATGAAAAGTTAGAATCTTTAAGAATTAGAGAGAAGAAATATTATGAAAATTGTGTCATTACACCATCTTTTGCTAATTTGCATACACATTTAGAATTTAGCAAAAATAATGGCAAGTTGCATTATGGTAACTTTGGCAAATGGCTTGATAGTGTAATTGTAAATAGGGATTCTCTAATGGATAGCACACTAGAAGAAGCAATGCAAAGAGAAATTACAAAAATGCTAAAAAGCGGAATTTCGTGTATTGGTGCTATTTCTAGCTATGGATATGATGTGGAAGTTTTGGCTAATTCTCCTTTAAGAGTGCTATTTTTTAATGAAGTAATTGGTTCAAAAGAAGAAGCAGTGCCATTTTTAGAACAAAGTCTAAATGCAAGAATCAAAGAGTGTGCACAATATCAATCAAAAAGATTCTTCCCAGCAATCGCTATTCATTCGCCATATTCTGTGCATGAAACATTACTAAATAAAGCATTAGAGATTGCAAAAGTAGAAGAGTTGCCATTAAGTGTGCATTTTTTAGAATCTAAAGAGGAAAGAGAATGGCTAGATAATGGCAGTGGTTATTTTAAAGATTTCTTTAAACGATTTTTTAATTCTGATATGACGCCATTTTTTAGCATAGAATCTTTTTTGGACAAATTAGAGGGTTTGAATCCTTATTTTGTTCATACTCTCTTTGCAAATGATAATGAATTAGAAAGAATTAAAAAATTAAATGGCAAGATAATTTCATGTCCTCGTTCTAATAGGCTTTTAAACAATGCTTTATTGCCACTTTCTAAAATGTATAACAATGGCTTTGATGTTATTTTTGCAACTGATGGGCTTAGCTCAAATGATAGCTTAAGTCTTTTAGATGAGTTAAAAATGGCACTTTATGCTTATAGTGAATATGATGTTGAATATTTAGCACAAAAATTATTACTTGGCGTTACAAACTATGCTTTTAAAGACAATAAAATAGGACTAAAAGCTGGAATCTTAAAGCAAGGCTATGTGCCTGATTTTGCTGTTTTTAAACTTGAATGCAAAGAGCAAATAGCATTAAATTTGATTTTAAATTCTAAAGAAGCGTTGGCACTTTATATCGGAGGGATAAAGGTAGAGCATGAATAAGCTTTCAATTTTTAGAGAATATGATATTAGAGGCATTTTTAATAAGGATTTAACAGAAGAAAATGTCTTAAAGATAGGCTATTTATTAGGATTAGAGATACTAAAAAGAGGTGGAAGCAATATTGGCGTTGGCTATGATGCTAGAGTTCATTCTTTGAGCATTTTTGAATGGTTATGTAGTGGCTTGGAGATAGCAGGGATTAAGACTTATAACTTAGGAGAGATTCCAACCCCTGTTGGATATTTTGCACTTTTTACTGATTTTGATGATGTGGTTTTGGATTCTAGTATTGTAATTACTGGTTCTCATAATCCACCGCAATATAATGGGTTTAAAATCACGCTTTTAAAAGAGCCGTTTTTTGGTGAGATGATTTATGCTTTAGAAAGAGAGTTTTATAATTCTTCATTCCCTAAGCTACAAACAAGCACTAAAGAAAGAGGGAGACTTGATGTATTAAGTAAGTATATTGATTTTTTATCTAAAAAATTTGAGAAATTAAGAGGCTTTAATATACCGCTTAGTATTGATTGTGGAAATGGTGTTGCAGCACTTGGAATCTGTCCTATATTAGATAGGCTTGGGATTAAATATAATGGTCTTTTTTTAGAGCCTAATGGGAATTTTCCAAATCATCATCCAGATCCTAGTGAGGTAGAAAATTTAAAATTCATTATTGATTCTATGTCTAAAGTAGATGGTATTGGGATTGCCTTTGATGGTGATGGAGATAGATTGGCAGTATTAAAGAGCAAAGATTTGAAGTGCAGAATTTACAAAGGCGATGAATTAGCCATAATATATGCAAATGAGGTAAAAAATCCATTTGTAATAGGTGAAGTTAAGTGTTCTTTGAATATGTATGAATCTATAAACAAAATTGGCAAAACATTAATGCATAAAACGGGACATAGTAATTTAAAAGTGAAACTAAAAGAAACAAATGCACATATGGCGTTTGAAGTTAGTGGGCATATGTTTTTTAATGATGATTATTTTGGATTTGATGATGCAACTTATGCTGCTTTGAGACTTCTTGATATAGTGCATAATAAAGGGCTTAAGTTTGATGAAGCATTAGAATCTCTGCCCAAACTTTACTCTACTGATGAGATAAAAATACAAAGTAGTGAAGAAACCAAGTTTGTAATTATTGAAAAACTAAAAGAGATTCTAAAAAATCCACCAAAAGACTTTCCAAAAATACTTGATATTATAACTATCGATGGTGTTAGAGTTGTGTTTCAAAATGGTTGGGGGCTAATTAGAGCTAGTAATACAACTCCAGTGCTTGTTGTTAGATTTGAGGCAAAAAGTAAAGAAGATATGGAGCTTTATAGAGATTGTATGTTATCTTTATTAGAAATAAAGGATTAAAAATGAAACTAGAAATACAAAGTCCATTTGATATGCATTTGCACTTAAGAGATGGAGAGATTTTAAGAGATGTTGTAAATTATACTTCTTCTCAATTTTGTGGTGCTGTTGTTATGCCAAACCTAAACCCACCTATAACAAGTGTAAAACTAGCATTGGAATATAAAACTAGAATCCTAAATTCTTCTAAGTATGACTTTATCCCTTTTGTTAGTTTGTATTTAACAGAAGAGTTAGATAAAGAAGAATTGCAAAAAGCAAAAGATAATGGACTTTTTATGCTAAAGCTATATCCAAAAGGTGCAACCACAGGTAGTGAAAATGGTGTAAAAGAAATATTAAGCGATAAAGTCTTAGAGATTTTAGAAGTTGCAGAGAATTTGGGATTCATACTTAGCATACATGGCGAGACAAATGGCTTTGTCTTAGATAGGGAATTTGAATTTTTACCTATTTTTGAATCTTTAGCCAAGACATTTCCTAAGTTAAAAATCATCTTTGAGCATTTAAGCGATAGAAGATCCATAGAACTTGTAGAGAGATATGATAATTTATATGCAACTTTAACCTTGCACCATATGCTTCTTAGCTTAGATGATGTGCTAGGTGGAATGCTAAATCCGCATTATTTTTGTAAGCCAATTTTAAAGACACCAAAGGATAAAGAAACATTGTTAAATATCGCACTAAACGCACACGATAAGTTTTCTTTTGGTAGCGATTCAGCGCCGCATTTAATTAGTAAAAAAGAATGTAATAATGGTGCAGCTGGAATCTTTAGTGCTCCTATTTTGCTACCAAAATTAGCTGAAGTATTTGAGAAACATGATTCTTTAGAAAATTTAGAAAAATTTGTAAGTCTAAATGCAACTAAAATATATAATTTAAATAGAAGCAATAGAAAAATAACGCTAATAAAACAAGAGCTAAAAGTGTCTAAGATATACAATGATATTGTGCCACTTTTTGCAGGAGATAGCATGTCTTGGAGCTTAGAGCAATGAGGATAGCAATTTATCCCGGGACATTTGATCCTATTACAAATGGTCATGTAGATATAGTAAATCGTGCGTGTAAAATCTTTGACAAAATAATAGTAGCAGTTGCAAAAAGCGAGAGTAAAAAGCCATTATTTTCGCAAGAATTACGAGTAGAAATGGCGAAAATGGCTTTTTTAAACAAACCATGTGTTAGCGTTGTTGGATTTTGTAATTTGGTTGCTGATTTTTCAAACGAAGTTGGTGCAAATGTTCTTCTTAGAGGGCTTAGGGCGGTTAGTGATTTTGAGTATGAATTACAAATGGGATATGCAAATGCATCATTAAATAGTAATTTAGAAACTATTTATCTAATGCCTTCTTTAAAAAATGCTTTTATAAGCTCTAGTGTTGTTAGGTCTATTTTATTGCATGATGGTGATATTAGCCATTTGGTGCCAAGTTGTGTTTCTAATTTTATAAGGAACAATAAATGTATATAGCATTAGAGGGTATTGATACATGCGGTAAAAGCACACAAATAAAATCTCTAAAGTTACATTATAAAGATGCAATTTTTACAAAAGAGCCAGGTGGCAGTAAAATAGGTGAGAAGTTAAGAGAGATTCTGCTTTATGATTGTGAATCTCTATCAAAAGAAGCAGAGATTTTATTATTTCTAGCAGATAGAGCACAACATATAAAGGAAATAATAAAGCCAAATAAGGAGAAATTGATAATTTCTGATAGAAGTCTAGTTAGCGGTATTGCATATGCAACAGATTTTGATTTTGAGATTTTGCAAACTTTGAATCTTTTTGCTACTAGTGGGGTTGTGCCTGATTATGTAGTGTTTTTGGAAATTTCTGAAAATGAGCTTATAACTAGATTGGGTAAAAAAGAAATGGATAATATAGAAAAAAGAGGTGTAGAGTATCTATTGTCATTGCAAAGCAGAATCTTGGATACAATTAGGCTTTTAGGAATTCCATATTGCATAATTAATGCTTCAGATGAAGTTGGTGCTATAACAAATGAGATTATAAGTTTTATAGATAGTAAATGAGATGTATTGTTTGCTATAAATTATCTATTTTTACAATATGTAAAAATTGTCTAAATATAATTAAAATTACTCCTAGAAGTAGGGAGCTAGATGGCTTTAAGGTTTATAGTTTTTATGATTTTTCTGAAGTTTCTTTCTTGTTATCTTTGAAATATGATTATATAGGTAGCAAAGTGTATTCTATACTCTCAAAAAAAGTATTATCTTATGTGCAAAATATTTTAAATAATAATATTAGATTCTATGGAGTTGCAGTTGATGATAGGATAAATAATAAGGGATATTCTCATAGTGCGATACTTCTATCACATCTAAAAAAATGCAATATAACCCCAATGTATCACACTCTAATATCCACAAATAATGTAAATTATGCTGGTAAAAGCTTGGAGTTTAGAGAGAAGAATCCTAGAAATTTTGTGCTAAAGAGAAGTGTTTATAATAAAGATATAGTCTTATTTGATGATATTATAACAACAGGATTGACGATAAAAGAGGCTAGAGATTCTATAAATAATGCTGGTGGCAATGCACACTTTGCATTTGTGCTAAGTGATGCAAAATACTAGGCTACATTAGTTGTTCTATTCTGTCTTTTTTTGGTGCTATTTCGGTTATTTGAATCCCAAAGTTACCATCTACAATTACAACTTCACCTTTTGCAATTACTTTGTCATCAACTAGCACTTCTAGTGGGTCGTTTGCTAGTTGGTTTAGCTCCACTACACTTCCTATATCCATGGCAATAACATCTTTTAAGAGCATTTTCTTTTGCCCGATTCTTACCTTTACTTGCAATCTTACATCAAGTAACATTGCCATGTTTTTCATTTCATTATTGTTTAGCTCTACTTTAGATGAATCGCTTCCGCTGTTTGCTGGGCTAGATTCTACTGGAGCTTCTTCTGCTTGTGGGCTAAATAACTTCTCAAATGTGCTAGAAAATGCAAAATATATGGAATCTTTTACATCGCCTATGCTAAATGAGAATGTATAAAAGCCACTATAATCATCTAATGCTAAATCTCCACCATCGCCTATAAAGGCTATGTTTCCTATGTTAAAGCTAAGTTTTGGTAGCTCCTTTTGCCCTCCAAGAGAAGTAGATACCGCCCCTAGTATGTTTGATGCTATTTCTTTTGTTGCATCTAAGTCATCATCTTCCATGGAATCTTTTGTCGCACTTCCATCACCACCTAGCATCATATCAGCTAGTGCTGTTCCTAGCTTTGCAGAGATAAACATAGCCATTCTTGTAGAATTATCAGAATCTATATCTATCTTTGTCATAGGTGCTACTATGCTATCTTTTTTGCCATTTTCACTTTCTATTAGACTTACTTCAGGGGCTTGTCCTAGCAGTCCTTCTATTGTTGAAATTGTTTCTTTTGTAATTAGTTGTAAAAAGTCATTAAGCATATAATCTCCCTATTTAAGCTTATTCTTCTTCTATTTCATTTGCTCTTGATTTTCTTTGCATTTCTAGCATTTCTAGTATTTCTTTTACTTGGTCTTTTTCGGTTTTTATCATTTCTTTTACTTCAATTGTTTTTCTATATCTGTGAAGCCCTATACTTGCTAGGAATTTCTCTCTTCCATCTACATTTATAATAACTGTGTCATCAGCAGGTCTATCAAGTCTTACTATATCGCCAACTTCTAAATCTAAAATTTCCCTCATAGTAAGTTTCGTCTCACCCAAGACTGCAGCGACATTTACCTTCGCTCCACCAAGAAGTGCTTGAAGCTCTTTGTTTCTAGACTTTTTAGAGTTAGTTTCACTTAGCATAATATCTCTACTTGCAAGACGAGAAAGCACAGATTCTAAAGAGATAACAGGATAGCAAAGATTCATCATACCGCTACTATGTCCGATAATTATCTCCATAACAACCATGATTACAATTTCATTTTGTGCAACGATTTGCACAACATTTGGGCTTGATTCTTTTACATCAACGGTTGGGAATATTTCTGTAACAGGTGCCCACGCTTCTTTTAGATTCTGCATCATTTGACGCAAAATTGTATCTAGCAAGTTTAGCTCAATATCACTAAATTCGCGCGTAGATTCATAAGGGTCGCCTTTTCCTCCCAAAAGTCTGTCAATCATAGGAAATGCAATGCTTGGATTTATCTCCAAAACCCCTGTCCCATCAAGTGGCTTCATTGAGAAAACATTGAAGCTTGTAGGACTTGGTAAGGACATTAAAAACTCACCATAAGTCATCTGATCCACGCTATGAAGCTGAATCTCAACAATAGAACGCATGATTGCAGAAATTTGACTTGATAGGCTTCTAGCCATTTTGTCATGAATCCCTCTAAAAGCCCTTAATTGCTCTTTGCTTACACGATTTGGTCGCTTGAAGTCATATAGAGTTATTTGCCTTTGTTGTGTCGGGGCTGGTTTGTCTATGATTTCTGTCTCTGAACCATCATCATCAACCACTTCTAATAGTGCATCAATTTCTTCTTGACTTAGAATATCAGCCATTTATCCCCCTTTGCAAAAGATTTAATTTTAGTTTTCTAATAATTGTTTTATGTATTTGCGATACTCTAGATTCACTTATTTCTAATACTTCACTTATTTCTTTTAAGCTTAATTCTTCATAGTAATATAGTTGGATTACTAATTGTTCGTTTTTGGTTGATTTCTCCAAAATGTCTTGTATGATATTTACTAATTCTTCTTTTTCTATTGCATTATAAGTTTTATCATCTAAAGAAGCACTAAGTTGCTCATCAAGTGGCATTACGGCATATATTTCGCTAGCATTTCTTGCATCTTTTATCTTTTCTATATCTTCGCCTAAAACCTTACTTAGATACTCATTATCAGGTTCTTCTTGGTGGATATTATAGTATTTTACTATTTCATTATCTATTTTTTTAATTAGTGTTCTTGTGTTTCTGCTTACGCAATCTAGGCTTCTTAGATAATCAAGCATTGCACCTTGCACCCTTGATCTAGCATATCCCCAAAATGAATCATTTATGCTTGCATCATATTTTCTAGCTAACTTTATAAGCTCTTCTGTGCCTATTGATACTAAATCAGCAAAATCAACACTAGCAGGCAATCTTTCTTTAAGCTTGGCAGCTAGACTTTTTAATGCCGGCAAATAAGCTACTGCTAGTTCGTCTTGGTTTTGTTTGATTACGCTTTGGTAGCCATTAGAAAATGTCTTCATTTGCTAACTCTAAAAGTTTATCTTTATTGCTTTTATAGACTCTTTCTTCTTTTTCTTCCTCTCTCATTGTTTTTTCCATAGTTCTCAAGAAACCTCTTATTTTGTTTGTTGCTTTTTCTCGTTTATCAAATTCTTCGATATATTCTTCTAGTAAGTTATTATAAGATGGTTTTTTTATAGAACTTTCTTTTTGGGTTAGGAATTTTATAAAGAAAGATACGCTAACTAGCGTTATTAGATAAAAGCCAATAGTTGATAGAAGTGTGCCAGCAACTATCATTTCAGGATCGTCAAATTTTAAAAAAGATAATAATAAGCCTATAAAGAATCCATTAACAATGGCAAAGCTTAAAAAATTATCCATTTTTAACATCATTTATAATCCTTTATTAAAAGTGTCCTAATATTTTTTTGATGAACTTACCAAACCTTTTGTCTTCTTTTACTAGCACATTTCGTTCCAATTTTTTAGCAAGCGTTCTTGCTATTTCTTCTAGCTCCATTGCACTATCAGAATTCGGTTCTTCTTTTACGAAGATCCCCCTATTTTTACTATAATAATTTATTAGTGTGTTTTTGGTTATCTTTCCTATTAATTCTAAATTTATATTTTGTATATTCATTCCTGCTATTTTTTGTATTTTGTCAAAAATCATACTAGCTTCAGCATTATTTTTTGCCATGTTTATAAGCATGAAGATTCTATCTTTAAAGTTTGAAGTTAGCTTAATTGTTGCATAAGCATCAGTTATTGCTGCTGGATCTGGTATTGTTAGAACAATTACATCATCGCTATTTTTTAGAAATGTCTGTGTGTATTCTCCAATTCCCGCACCTGTATCAATAAGCACAAAATCAAGCCCATCTAAAAACTTTGAATCTTCAACTAAAGATTCAAACATAAATTCACTCTTATATCTAAAGATATCACTTCCAGAATCTCCGGGAATTAGATATAGCCCATGTTCTATTGGGACTATTATATCTTTTAGCGAGGCTTGGTTTTTAAGCACATGAAGTAGATTTTTCTCGCATCTAACACCAAAGATAATGTCTAAATTAGCCAATCCAATATCTGCATCAAAGATTCCAATTTTAAATCCAAGTTGCCAAAGTTTATAGGCTAAATTAGCACAAAATGTGCTTTTGCCAACACCACCTTTACCGCTTGTTATAGCTATGAATCTAGTGGCTAATTTTTTGTCGTTTTGAACTAGTGATTCTAGAGCTGCTGCTTGATTTTTCACTTCTATGCCTTAATTAATCCATCTAATAAGCAATCTATTAAAAAGTCGCTAGTTGCGACATTTAAATCATTTGGCACTTCTTGACCTATTGATAGATAGCTTGTCGGTTTTTTGGTTTCATAGATTAGCGAGAATATATTGCCATAGCTATGCGTTTCATCTAACTTGGTAAAAATTAAAGTATCAATCCCTAGGGTTGAGAAAGTATGATAGATATCTTTTAAATCTTCATATTTTGTTGTTGCACTCATTACCAAGCTTACATCTATTTTTGTATTTGGGTCTGCATTTATGAAGCTTTTTAGGGATTCCAGCTTTGCTCTATCGTGCTGTGAGCTTCCAACGGTGTCTATTAGAATATAATCGCAGTATTTTAGAGAATCTAGTGCATTTACAAATTCTTCTGTATCAACAACCGTATCTATGCTTAGCTTCATTTTTTTAGCATAAAACATTAGTTGATCTACTGCTCCTATTCTATATGTATCAAGTGTGATTATTCCTACTTTATAGTTTTTATTTAGCATTCTTGAATATCTTGCTGCAAGTTTGGCTAAAGTAGTGGTTTTTCCAACTCCTGTTGGACCTACTAGCATCATAATATTTTTTGAATTTGAGCTTAGATTTTCGGCTCTTGCATATACCATTTTTCGCAATACTTCTCTAAAGTATCTTTTTATTAGCACGGAGTTTTCTCGCATTTTAATAGGCATTAACTCTAATGTTAATTGCATTATTTTTTCTAAATGCTCCTTTGCCATTCCGCTTGCTTTTGTGATTCTATAAATTTCTGCAAATTCATGTGGGATTATTAGACCATCTTTTTTAGGGCCTCTCTCTTCCCAAAACATGTTCTGTATTAGCTTTAGTTTGTCATTTAGTCTATCTATTTCTCCCTTTAGGACTTTAAAATCACTTGAATCTTTTGTTTCTTTTTTTGGCTTTTCCTTTGGTTCTTGTGGTTTTTCTTCTAGTTGTTTATATGGAGATCGTCTTTGTGGCATTGTAGAATTCACTCCAGCAATTTGTGCTATTTGCCTAACCGTGTCTGATAGTTGGAGAGATACTTCTTCTGGTAGATTGCTTTGTGGGAATGTATTTTGTGCTAGATTTGCTGCTCGTTTTTTTTCTAATTCTTTTTGTGCGATGATTTCTAATCGTTCAGCTATTTTGTTGTTTTTGGTTGCAAATAGTTCATCTTTTGCTTTTTGCTCTTCTTCTTTGCTTTTTATTTTTTTATAGTCCTCTTCACTTATGGCTACAGAGATTTCATATTTTCCATCACCTGTTTTCTTCTGTGAGATAATAGAGAACTCATCTCCAAGCTCCTTTTTTGCTTCTGCTAATGCTAGGGTTGAAGTCTCAGCAGTGTAAGTAAATAATTTCATTTAATTCCTTTTAGGGGGATTAAAACACTTTCTCTTTTAAACCATTCTTTATGCGGAATCTGCAAATGTGCCAAGTTTATAAAAATATTTTTAAACCCCAAAACATCAATATCTAAGCTTCTAGGTGCATTTTTAAAAGGACGCTTCCTAGCTCTCCCAAAGATTCTCTCCAAATACATACAATAGCTAAAAAAATCAGCATAGCACATACTAGTTTTAATTACTATTACGCCATTGTAAAAATCATCTTGCTCTATATAACCAAAGGCAGGATTCTTTACAAAAGGAGAATACGCAATTATAGCATTTTTATAACTCAAGCGTTTTGTAAGCTTTCTAAAAGTTGATAACACATTGCCAACATTGCCACCTATACCGAGAAGGACATATTTTCTTAGATTTTTGTTTTTGTATCTATTGTATGGATTTTTTATTCTTATGTGTTCATATCTTTTGATTTTATGTGAGAAGCTGAATCTGTCTTTTTTAGGATAATCATGGGGAATAAAGCATATACAATCTTTATTTATTTGTAGTTTTTTGTATGATTTTATATCCCAGTAGCTAGTTTTCATAACAACAGAATTTAGTTCTGTTGTTGAGTTTGTTGAGTTTGTGCTTGAGCTCTTGCGTTTTTTATTGCTTCAATTTCACTTAGAATCTGTGATAATCCTTGTAATGCCAAATGATAGCCAATAGGACCAAATCCAGCAATCACACCAGAACAAGCAGCAGCAGTTAAGCTTTTGTGCCTGAATTCTTCTCTTGCGTGAATGTTGCTAATATGAACTTCTATTGTGGGTAGATTAACAGCAGCTATTGCATCTCTTATAGCCACTGAAGTGTGTGCATATGCAGCAGGATTTATTATTATTCCATCATATTGTCCTAAGCATTCTTGAATCTTATCTACAATTTCGCCTTCAAAATTGCTTTGAAAAAATCCAACTTCAACTCCCATTTGTTCTGCGTGTTTTTTGATGTTTTCATGTATTGTATCTAGCTTTACAGGACCATAGATTCTTGGATCTCTTATTCCTAGCATATTTAAATTTGGTCCTTGAATAATCATAGCCTTCATTGATGAACTCCTTAAGTTTTAGCTTCAAAGTATTCATTATAACAAAAAGCTTTATAAAATTTGTAATTTATGGAAGTTTTTTTGTTTCTCAATATATAAAAAATTATATAAATGACATATATTGAATTAATTTGGTTTTATATAAGAATTTTTGAATCTACCTTTGGTAGTTAAATTATTTATAGGGGGATTTATGTTTAGCATACATATGAAAGTTGTTAAGTTTGCATTGATTGCTTTGTGTTTTCATCTGCCTTAGTTGCTGATAGTATAAACATTGAAAAAGGCGATATTTTATATGCAACTAAAGTTAAGAATCTATTTTTAGAGGAAAATAAGGCAATAGGAAGATTGCTTCCAACTGCTCAAATTGAAGTTTTAAATGTAGATTCTAAGAATATTGAACTAAAGGTAAAGGATATGTGCAAGAGGGTGCAGAAAATGCCATTTATTATGCACCAAACCGCAGAATCTTAAATGTTGCACTAGGTAGAACTTCAGGTGTGAAACCAAAGTTAGGCAAACAAGTAGAAAGCGATTCCGATAAGAAATGGTATGAAGCAGAGTTAATAATTAAAACCACAAAAAACAATCTAACAAATGATGTAAAGCCACTTTATAAAGCCGCCAATGATATGTAGCAAACTGCTCTATATGTCATAGCTTGTATAGCTACTAAATTTAAGGCAAATCAGTGGCCTAGTATAGTTAAATCAATTGGTATGAGAAGTGGTATGGATAATGAAAGTGTGTATTTGCTAACACAATTCTTGCAAAAAAAATGCAAGCGATATGCCAAAATAAAAATAAGGAGGAGATGATGAGTATAAAAATGCAGACAATAATATAACTAGAAGAGGTGTGCTTAAAGCTATGGCACTTTTTGCAGCTGGCATTAAAGGCTTTAATAGCAAATTAGTTTTAGATGGTGAGGTTATAACTGGTGCTCATTGGGGAATCTTAAAGGCTACTATTAAAGATGGCAAATTACTCTCTACTACAAATGCTCTAAATTCCGATATTATAAATCCATTTCATTCTATAACGCTTGATTTGATTTATACAAAATCAAGAATAAAATACCCTGTTGTAAGAAAGAGTTATTTGGAAAATCCAAAAAATCCAAAGCCTGAACTTAGAGGTGCTGATGAGTGGGTTAGGGTAAGTTATAAGGAAGCTATAAAATTAATATCAAAAGAACTAAAAGCAACTTATAAAGAGAATGGAAATACTGCTGTGTTTGCTGGAAGTTATGGTTGGAAAAGTAGCGGAAATATGCATAATGCTAGAATCTTGTTGCATATATTTATGGGTATGGCAGGAGGATATGTAGGTAGCACTGGAGATTATTCTACTGGAGCTTCACAAGTTATTATGCCTCATGCAATGTGGGGGTTTGGAAGTTTATAATCAACAAACTTCATGGGATGTTGTGCTAGAAGATTCAAAGGTAATTGTAATTTGGGGTGCTGATCCGTTTGTTACTCTAAGAATCGCATGGACTATAAACGAAGGTAAGGGCTTAGAATATCTAGAGAAGCTAAAAAATTCTGGTAAAAAAATTATATGTATAGATCCTATAAGAAATGATACTTGTCAGTATCTAGGTGCAGAGTGGTTATCACCAGTGCTAAATACTGATGTTGCATTAATGCTTGGAATCATACACACTATGCTTAGCACAGGCAAATATGATAAAGATTTATAGAAAATTATACTACTGGATTTGATGAGTTTAGTGCTTATGTATTGGGCAAAAAAAGATGGCGTAGTAAAGAATGCAAAATGGGCTAGTAGAATCTGCGGTATAAAAGAAGGAACTATTAAACAACTTGCAAAAACATTCTTTGAAAATAGAACCATGTTTATATTTGGCTGGGGTATGCAAAGAGCTCATCATGGTTAGCAGCCACATTGGATACTTGTAGCACTTTCTTGCATGGTTGGTCAAATAGGGCTTCCGGGCGGTGGATTTGGTTTGAGTTATCATTATAGTAATGGTGGATCTCCAACTGCAACGGCTGGAATTATTGGTGGTATGAGTATAGGCGCTGGAGGCGAAGCAGGTGCTGAATGGCTAATGCAAGGCTCTAAGATAAATTTCCCAGTAGCAAGAATTGCTGATGCGTTATTAAATCCGGGCAAAACAATTGATGATAATGGCAAGAAAATAACATACCCAGATATTGACTTTATTTGTTGGGTTGATGGGAATCCTATGGTGCATCACCAAGATACAAACACAATGGTAAAAGCATGGAGAAAACCAAGAACAATAGTTGTGCATGAACATTATTGGACTCCTACTGCTAAATTTGCTGATATTGTTATGCCTATTACTACTCCTTATGAAAGAAATGATATTTCAATGAGTGGGGTTATTCTAATTTGCATATCGTTCCTATGAAAGCACTTGTAAAGCGAGAGTTTGAATTTGTAGATGATTATGATGTTTTTAGTGATTTGGCAAAGGAATTTGGAATTTACAAAAAATACACAGAGGGTAAAAATGAAATGCAAAGATAAACCAGCAGAGTTTGCACTCCTTACAAATCACCCACAAAATAGACTTCATTCTCAACTTGCTAATACTTCTTTAAGGGATATGACTGCTATATCTGGTAGAGAACCTGTGTGGATAAATACAAAAGATGTCAAGAAAAAGGGTATCAAAAATGGTGATATAGTAAGAATTTATAATAAAAGAGGGCAGGTCTTAGCAGGTGCATATGTAACTGATAATATTAAAGAGGGTGTATTAAAGCTATCTGAAGGTTCTTGGTATGATCCGATAAATCCTTTAGAAAAAAATTCACTTTGTAAGAATGGTTGTGCAAATGTCCTAACAATAGATATTCCAACTTCAAAGTTAGCAAATGGAAATATTTCTCATACTGGCTTGGTAAATATAGAAAAATATACTGGTAAGCTAGAAGAGGTAACTGCATTTAATCCTCCAAAAGGTGCTAACTAATACTAAAGAATCCCAACTTGTGTGGGATTCTTTTAAAAAAATAAAAATCTGTATTTTAGACAGATATATCAAGGTGGGTTATATCACCATGTGAATCTCGCACTATTTCGTCTTTTTCTTGTTCTTTTTTTTGCTTTTTTTTGTTTTTCTTTTCTTTTTTTTCTTTTTTTTCTTGTTCTTGCTTACTGCCTTTAGCATCTTCATCTGTTTTTTTTATGTCTTCTGCAGGGCGGACTTCCGCGATTTCGTTTTGTTTGTTTTTCATTTCTTGTATATTTACTAATGCTTGGAAATCTAGTTTTGCTTGGGCATTAGCATGTTGTGTTGAGCTAACTTGTGAGTTTTGGTTTATAAAAGTTGTATTTCCAACCGGGCTAACTGCCATTTTAATCCTTCAAAATTACTATTGTGCTTTCCTTGCCGTAATTTACATTTGCACCTTGCACTATTTTAACAAACTTTCGTTTTGTATAATCAACTTCATACCTACCACTATAACCTTTATAATAGGATACCAAAAGTTCGGCTGCTTTTTTAATTATTATTTCTGGAATCTTATTTTTGCCAGAGTGTATTATTAGATGTGAGCTTGGTATATTTTTAATATGCATCCACAAATCATCTGCTTTAGCGTTTTCTAAAAGCTCTATATTTTCTTTAGAATTTTTGCCTATTGATATTTTAAAGCCTTCTATAAAGAAACTTTCATTTGTTTTTGTTTCTTTTTTACTCTTATGTTTGTAGCTTAGGTTTGAATCTATTATGTCCAAGTTCCCTATGTTATGCGTATTTTCTATTAGCTCCAATAGGTTTTTATAAAACTCTTTTTTTGATAGCAAGTTTTCAGATTCTATGTGCAAATTCTGCGCTTTTTTGTTTTCTTTTTTTGAGGTTTTGAAAAATATTTGTGCTGCTAGACTTAAGTTGTTGCAATTATTTGGGAGTGTTATTTTTAGACCATCTAGCACAATATAGCTCCCTTTAAAGTTTGAAAAATTATGCAAATGCTCTAATATTTTATGTCCATATAGTGCGTGTTTTTTGGCGTTTTTTTCTAAGTCATCTTTGTTTTTTAGTGATGAGAGATTCTTATTTATTTGAGATATTTTTTGTGATATTTTGTTTTTTAGCTTTAGTTTTTTAGCACTTAGTAGATTTTGTTGTAATTTCTCAAAGTTATTTTTTAATGCATAAAATAATTCTCCTTCGTCTTTATCTTTAAATTCCTTTAGCGGTGAGAGTTCTGCTAGGGGCTTATTTATCTTTACTTCTCTAAATGATGTTTCGTTTGATATATGATGGAGTGCATCTTGGACTATGTTATCTTGCAGTATTATTAGGTTTGTATTTTTTCCTGTGAATTCCACTTGCATTAGTATTTCTTGGCTTTTGTAACTATTTTGTATCTGTAAGTATAGCTTTAAGATTCTGTTATTTGGTTCTGCAATAGCTTTTATTATTGTTGAGTTTGATAGTTTTAGCATAGTTTTGTCAAATGGTGCATTATAGCTCTTTGATGATATTAGAGATTCTTGTGTTATAAAAATTAGGCTCTTGCCCCTACTTAGGTCAAAATAAAAAATCTCTCCATTAATATTTACATAAAATAAATTATCCCCTATTCTTTTTATTAGCCTTAATTTGGAGTTAGAATTTATGTAAGAGGCGAATTTTTTTAGAGTGTGTATATTCATTTGATTTTATTTTTGGCAAATTCTATTGCCTCTTTTGTTATATTTTTTCCGCTTATCATTCTTGCTATTTCTTGGATTCTGCCATCTTTGTCTAGTTCTTTTATTGTAGAGCTTTTATCTCCCTTTTCTACTAAGAAGTGCTTTGTTGCAAAGCTTGGCATATGTGGTTGGTGAGAGATTGCAAAGACTTGATATTTTTTTGATAGTTGATGTAATACTTCCGCTACTCCTTCAGATTCTTCTCCGCTTAAGTTTGCATCTAGTTCATCTAGTATTATTATTGCATTATCTTTATTTGTGCTTTGTGCTAGTAGCAGTGTTAGTCTTAGTCTATTAAACTCTCCAGAGCTTAGATTTTTTATATTTGTTTTTTCAAAATTTAACTCTAGCGTTGAATCTCCTAGTGCATTTATTTGGCTATTTTGTAGATTTACTTTTAAGCTTGGCATTTTTAGTAGTGTTAATGTGCTATTTAGAGTATCTTCGAATTCTTTTAAATGCTTGTCTCTTGATTTATGCAGAGTTTTTGCACTTTTTTGCAGTTCTTGTTCTGTGCTATTAAAGCTATCTTGTGTGTTTTTTAATATTAGTTCTATATTTTCGTATTTTTCCAGCTCTTGTTGCTTTAAGCTTAAATGCTCTAATGCTTCAGAGATTCCACCATATCTATGGTTTAATGCACTTAGAGATTCTATTCTTTCTAGTATTTTTTCGATATTTTCGCTATCTAGCTCTTCTAATCTTTGCTCTTCTCTTTGACATATTGTATCTAGCTCATTTAAAGATTCTATAATATGACTATTTTCTATTTCTAGGAGTTTAAATAGATTTGATACTACATGAGAGTTTTTTAGAAATTCTTGCACTTCATATATGTGTTTTAGAATCTTTTCTTTTTTTGATAACTCTTTTTTTAATTGCAATAGCTCTTCGTATTCGCCTTCTTTTGGGTTTAGGTCTTGTATTTTTTGTATTTCAAATTTTATAAATTCTTTTAGGTCATTTATTTTTAGAGATTCTTCTTTTAGTTTTTCTAGTTCTTTTTTTTGTGTTGTGTATTTTTCATAGATATTTTTATAGTCTTGTAGAATCCCATTGTGTGCTTTATCTTTGGTGCTACAATAGCAATCTAGTGCTAGAAATAAATTCTCTTGAGATAGTGCATCGTTTGATTTTGTGCTTAAATGTTGCAAGTAATGCGAGAATAATTCGCTGATCCTTTTTTTGGGTATGTTTTGAGAATTTATAAAATATCTTATTTTATCTTTTTTAGTGATGGTTAAAATCACTTCTCCATCATCGATTAATCCTTTAAAATCATCACTTATAAATGGTAGATTTATTGTTGCTTCTATTATTTCTGCATTTATATCTCTAAGTCCAAAAATTGCTAAGACACTCTCCATAAGCACGGATTTACCAGCACCACTAGCACCGCTTATTACATTGAAGTTTTGACTTGGGGTTAGCTCTATGTTTGTAAAGGTTGGCGAGTTTTTAATCATTATTTTTTGTATCATTCATAATCTCCCCAGTAGAACTTTTCTTTTAGAATCTTAAAATAATCCCATTCTTTGTTGTGTATGAGTTTTACACCTTCTTTTAGTGATTTTATGCTTAAAGTATCATTTACCTCTAAAGTTACACTCTCTTGTCCGTCAAATGTTATGTTGCAAGTCTCTTTAGTGCTTATTGATACATTGAATTCTGATGGCAGTATCAATGGGCGTTGAGTTAGTGAGTGTGGGCATATTGGTGTTAGTAATAAATTATCAGAAAATGGATATACAACAGCTCCACCAGCACTTATGTTATATGCAGTTGAGCCAGTTGGGGTTGAAATTATTAGCCCATCTCCATAATAGGAGTTAAAATATTTAGAATCTATATATGCTTGTAAAGTTAGCATGCCCTTGCCACATCTTGCAAGGACTATGTCGTTTAATGAATAGAATTTTTGTTCCTTTAGATTTCCTTCTAAAATCATGTGATTTGCAATGTTGTAGTTACCATTTTTTAAGTTTGGTAAAAAGGAGGACACTTCTTCTTTTTGGAGGTCTGTTAGGAATCCTAATCTGCCCATGTTTATACCTAAAATTGGTTTTTGATATGGATATGAGATTCTAGCAGTTGATATTAATGTGCCATCTCCACCTATTGAGATTAGGAAGTTAGATTTAGTGCATATTTGGTGTATGTCTAATCCATTTTCTCCTAGCATTTTTGCACTAGAATCTTCTAATAATACTTCAAAACCAAGAGATAGTGCCAAGCTCTTAAATTCCAAGAAGTATTCTTTAAGCTGTGGAGTTTGTGGGCGTAAAAATACACCTAAAGTTAGTTTTGTCATTCTACGAAATACGCCTTTATGCTGTATCCTCTTTTATTAGGCAGTTGCATACTTGGGCCTTCAAAGGCTACTGCATTTGGTATTTTTTTGTTTATTTCTCTTATTGCTTCTCTAGCTCTAAAAGAAGCTAAGCCTTCTTGCTTTAACTCTGGTGATAATCCTCTATATGGATTTGTATCTACCACTCCTTGAACTTCAAAGGCAACAACTCTAATATCATCTTTAAGTTCTTTATTTACATTTGTAGCAATAGATAGCATACAATTTGCAGGAATCTGCCATTTACCAATTTCCATAGCGAAACATTCTGTAATTATTTGTTTTTTTGGTTTTATTACATATCTTATATTGGTTAGTGTGTTTGCTTGAGCATTTTGTTGGTTTAGAGGATTTATAGAGTTCGATAGTTTTGCTAACTCCATTTCTTTTTTAGCTAATGCTTCTTTTAGTCTTGTAATTTCATCATCTTGTGCAATTTGAGTAACCTCTATATCTACAACTTCATTTAGATTCTCATTTGCATTTGGCTGACTAAATCCAAGTGCTATTTTTGCGTCATGTAGCAATTCTTTTCCTAATGGTTGTTTTAACAGGTAGAATCCAGCACCAAATATAATAAGCACTACAATTGTTAAAATAAGCAACATAGGAATAAAGCTTTTTTTAGGCTCTTTTTCAAATTCTACTTCTATTTCTGTATTAGACATGATTCCTCCTTATGCTATGCGTTTGAAATTTGACTTTATATTTTCATAAGCTTCATTTATGATTCTAAATTTCTCTGCATATCCGTCTATTATTTTTTTATCTTGACCATACACATTATCTGGGTGATATATTTTTACTAGCTCTATATATCTAGTTTTTATATTTTCAAAGTCATCATTATAGCTACAACCTAATATTTTATAGCTTTTTTTGAGTATTTTTTCTTCTTTTGTGAGAAATTCATCAAAGCACTCAAATGTGTTATGTGCTTTAAATGTAGCATAATCAAAGTCTAAAACTATGTTGTGTATTACCTTTTGAGATAGCATTCCTATTATCTTTTCCCAAAAATACGGACTTGAAGAATCTAAAAATATCTCCTCTTTTGTGTAGCTTATTAAATAATGACTAAAAAGAGAACATAAATACCTTCTAGCTAGGCGACTTTGACGGCTTAATTTTAGGCATACTTGCGAGTTTGTAGGTGTGCTTTGGATTATTTGTAATGATACAACTACATGCTCTAATAGCCCTCTTTGTTCTACCATCTTTATCCTAATTGGTAGATGACTACTATCAAGTATTACTTGGAAGTTTTCACTTTCTTTTTTGTTTTCTTCTTGCATTGCTACATGATAAGCCCAATTTAAAAAGTAGTCTTTTTTATATCTTTCGCCATCATCTAGTATCAGCACAGAACTTGATAGTCTATATGCTTTTGAAAAATGCTTATAGGCAAAATTTATTGCACGAGTTAGAAATTTTGATTCTTTTTCGATACTAATTTGAATGTATGGGTCTAAAAGCTCAACTTTCACTAGCATTCCTTTGCATAAACATTTCTTTGTTTAATTTTGCATATATTAAAGCAACTTTAGTTCCATATTTTGAAATTCCCTAATTTCCTTAAGATTCCCCTTTATTGTATCTATTTGTTTGTTTATATTTTCTTTATTAACGCTAATTATTTGCATATTTTGTTTTGTTATTACTTCAAGCTGTGATATAAATTTTGAATTTGTTTTTTTAAGCAGATTCATAGGTCCAAATAGTCTAGCTTGAAATTGTTCAAAACAGAATCCTTCATTAAGTGTATCTCTTATATTTTCTAATGTCGGAGTAAATAGTGCAAACTCACTTTGGTTTTCTTTGTGCTTATCTATCGAGTTTGTTATTTTTAAGTCTATTTTATTTAGGCTTAGAGTTATTATGTTGTTGTAGTTTATTGATATAAAATTACTAAGAAATGTTAGCTCACTATTTAGATATGAGATTATTTCCAAGTCGTTTTTGAAGTATGGCGTTAGTAGATTTTTATAATATGCCATGCTAAATTCTTCTAAATCTTTTAGTGTTTTATTGTCTTTTGCTATTGCGTATATTTCTTGTCTTTTTATTTCATTATTTTTCCATTGTTCTATATTTTTTTGAAGCTCTTTAGAATAATTGTTTATGCTTTTAGAAAATAACTCACAGAAATTTTTAATTTGCAAACTTAGCGATTTGAAGTTTTTATAAAGTTGGGAATCCTCATTTGTTAGAGTGATTTGTAATTGTTCTTTTGGAAGGATTGTTACTTCTTTGATTTGTATTTGTATTTTATTTGAGATTATTCCTTTTTGTATTGTTTGTATTTCTATATTTTTGGTTGTTAGTGAGTTGTATATCTTTTGTGCTAGTAGGTCTAAGAGTGCATCAAGCCCTATGTATAAGTCATTAAATATTTTTTGTTCTTTTTCTTGTGTGATATTTATGTTTTCTTTTGTGTTTTGCATGTGTTCTTTTAGTATTTTTTCTAAATTTATATAGCACATTTTTAACTTGTGATATTGCAAGTTTAATAGCACATGCATTTCTTTGAATTTCTTTATAGCGCTATATTCTTTTGATATGCTTGCCTTTGGCTTTATATAAGTATCTAAGAAGTCGAAAATTAGGGGCATTCCTGATTGCTCCATTAGGTTTTCATTGTCTTGTAGTTTCTTTAGTGCTTCATTTATTTTTGTTTCTTCTTGGGTTAGAAGTTCTCTTATTTGTTCTATTGATTCTTGTGTTGGATTTATTGTTTGAATCTTTTGTGTCATCGTAATTAGTGATGTTTGATAGATTTTTGTATCGCTATTAAGCCTTGCGTCAAGTGCCATTTTTGCTGATATTGGAATTATTTTTTTAAAAATATCTCCAAATGTGCCAATTGCATACTCTACGCTAGTGTCTATATCTTTTTGTGAATGCAGTCTGTCTTTTTGGTTTAGGACACACAGGCTTTTTTGTGCATAATTTTTTATTGTATTTTTTAGTAATATTTTTTCGCTATTTTTACCAGCATTGTCAATTAGGGTTAGCCAAATTATCCCATCTATATTTTCTAAAATCTTGCTTGTAGTTTGTGTGTCATCTATATTTTGTGAGTTAAATCCGGGTGTATCAAGGAAGTTTATTTCTTTTAAAAACAAAATTGGTGCATATAAACAAAAGTGATCGATTTCTTTGCTTTCTTCTCTTGTTTGTTTTTGCAAGAAATCAACATGTTGTAATACTTTTCTACCATCTTTATATATTACTTCTAGTATGTATTCTTCTCCATAGCATATTTTGCATACTTTAGATGTAATTGGTGTTATTCCTGTTGGGAGTATCTTTTGCCCTAAAAGAGAGTTCAAAAATGTGCTTTTGCCACTTGAGAATTGTCCTATGATTGCTATTTGCATTGGTTCTTTACTTTTGTTTTGTAGGCTGTTTATGAAGCTTAAAGAATAGTCATTTGTATCTAGGTTGTTAGATAGATTCATTATTAGTTTTTGAGTTGGTGATTTTTCTTTAAGTTTATTTAGTATTTCGTTGCATTCTTGTATGTATTGTTCTAGCATATTTCACTCTTTTGTAGTGTATTGTTGTAGTGTTGTGCATAGCTTTAGTGCGTCTTTTATGCACTTTTGTGAAGAATCTATCTTAATCATTCTTTGTTCTTTTTCTTGGTTGTTATTGTGGCTATTTTGTATTATTTTTTGTAGTGTTCTTTGTTTTTCTTCTTCATCTTTTTTATGTGTGTTTATTATGTTTTCTAGTGCTTGTGTGAAGTCTTGCGTGATTTTAGATTCAAAGTTTTTGCTCTGCTTAATAATTTCATCTTCAAAGCTTAAAAATCCACTATCAAAGCACCTACCAAGCTCTATAAACATCGAATCTTTGCTATTTTTATTGTGCTTTTTTGTGATTTTTTGTATTTCGTTTAGAAGTTGTATTTTGCATTTTGTAATTAGATTTTTATCCAAGTTTATATTGCTACTTTCATTGATGGCTATTTCAGAGAATGAGAGTTTTATTTGATCTATTTTTTTACTTAATTCTTTTTTGCTATCTCTTAGAATGTCAATTAAAAAATCACTAAGTCCAAGTTCTAAGATTCTATCTAGTCTATTATTTTGTATTGTTTGGTTTTTCTCCATATCGTATAGTATATCATCGTAGATTCTTTTTGTTAGTATGGTTTTTGCATTTTTTAGTTTTTGGTTTAGCGAGTTTTTTGCACTTTGTAAGAATGTCTCTAGTTCTTCTTTGGCGTTTTTAAGCTTTAGTTGCAGGGCATTTATTTCTTCGGTTTTTTGAGTTGCTTGGGATTTTATTATTTCTATTTCTTCTTGTATTTTTGATTCTGAAGCAAAGAGTAGCTTGGATTCTAAGTTTAGATTTTCTTGTAGTTTTAACAATATTTTTTCAAATTGTCTTAGAGCTATAAATATTATATCTTTGGCTTTTGTGCTGTTGCTTCCTAGCAGTGTTGAGTTAAGATAGTCTTCTAGTGCTTGTAGATTCGAATCTTTTAGTGTATATCCCTTTTCTTGTGCTTTTTTTGGATTTGTATTGCAAAGTAGTGCAGGATAACTTGCTAGATATATAAAGTCAAGTCTCTCTATCATTAGCATAGCTTTTGTATGTGGTATTTTGTCTAAGAGTTGTTTTTGTATGCTACTTTTTGTGTATGCAAAGGCTAAGTCTAGTTCCCTTTTTTCTAATAAGTCAGCATGTGTTAGGATAATTAAGATTCTAGATATATTTGTGTTTTCTAGCACATAAATAATAAAGTCAATATCAAGTTGTGTAGCACTTTGGGAGGCATTCATCGCATATAGCAATAAATCACATTGCTTAATGTATTCTTTTGTGATTATTTCTCTTTGGATTATTGGATCATCAAGTCCGGGCGTGTCTATTAGTTCTACATTATTTTTTAGAATCTCTAGTGGTGTGTATAGCGTTGTTTGTTTGACTAGATTGCATAATTTATCACTTGTATTTGCTGAAGTGTAGTTTTTTAGCTCATCTATTTTTACTTCTATTGTTTTTGTTGTATCTTGTATGTAGCTTTGTATTTTTTCTTTAAAAGATTCTGTATCTAGTAGCTCTAGTGTTTCATTGCTTATTGTTTTTTGCAGTTCTTTGAATTCTTGTGTATTCCAAAATGTTATTTCTGCTTTTTTATTATCGCTATACCTTAGGATAGTTAGACTTGCAGTCTCTGGGATTGTGCTACTGCCTAGTACTTCTTCTTTTAGTAGAGCATTTATTAGTGTGCTTTTTCCTGCACTTAAAATTCCTGCTATACCGATTTTAAAATGTTGATTTTTGGCTTTGTTGATTATTTCTATAAAATCATTCTTTGTTATATCATTTACTTCACATTTATTTTGTATCGTGTCTATTTGCTCTTTTATAAGCTCTAAAGATTCATCAAAAAAATTTACAAATTTTATTGTGCTTTCTTTTATGTCCTGTGTTTGTTGTAGTTTGTGTAGTTTTATTTTTTCTAAGAGTCGTATTAGTGTATCATGTCGTTTATTTGACAATAAATTATTGTTTTTTAGGGTTAGTAGATTGTTTATTACTTCTTCTATTAGTTTAATATCTATAGAGTCTTTTTGTAAGTCTAGCAAGATTCCATATTGCATTTGCTCTATTAATTTGTAGTTTAGCTCACCTTTTAGGTATTTGTTAGAAATATCACTTATTGTGTTTGTCTCCCAAAATATATTAAATGAATCTACATCTAAACTTAAAATAATAGATGCAAGATTAGAAGCATTGCTAGAATCTAAGATTTTTAAGTTATGCAATGGAAAAACATCGCCAAAAAATTCCTTCAAACTATCCATGATTATTACCCAAACTAAAGATTTATTAATTTATCCAAAATAAATTTTATATTTGCTTATTCTCTTAAGAATCCATATTCATAAATCTTTGGTTCTAGTTTTTTAGCTAGGGTGTTTAGGGATTCTGTAAGGGTGGCAATTAGGGATTTGTAGTGAGGATCTTCTGCTTTGCTTGGTGGATTCATCGCTCCTTTTGCATTCCTTCCTTGAAAAAACTCTTTGATGTCATAGAGTGAGGCATTTACATTATAAGGCTTAGCTCTAAAGTCTTGTGCGTGATAGTAAGCATAGACTTCTCTTCCTGCTTCAAAAACTACCTTTGCTTCATGGCTAAACTCTAGCTTTTCGCTCATGTTAGATTCTGTAAATAAGCTGTTTGTATCATCTAGCTTTATTTTGCCATTTATAAACTCTGTCATAAAGTTACTCTCAAACGCACTTTTTGCCCCTACTTCTTTTTCTGTAAACGGGATAAAGTGATTTGTTTTTTTGGAACTAGAAACACGATTTTGTCCGTGAAAAAGTGTAAAAGTTAAACAATCGCTTTGAAATTCTTGATCTTCTTCCCATAAAGAATTTGGAGAACTGTATTCATCCCGATCATTTATCCAAGTTGCCTCTATTGCATGACGGACTGCAAAATAAACACTCATCTGTATCAAGTTATTTTTTGTAATGCTTCCAACCATTGCCTTATTGCGATAAGTGTCTTTTGCGATTGAGTCAATGAAAGTGTTATTATTGCTTTGAATACTTGCGCCAACAAGAATAATTTCCGCCAAAATCTCTTCTGATTTATCATAAAAGGTTCTTCTCCAATCTGAAATAGATTTATGTGTTTTGTCAGGAGTGATAAAGCTGCGAATCCCCAAAAAATGATTATCTTTGGTATAGATAGAAACTTCAATTTTTTCACTAGATTTTTTTGTATTTAACTTCCAGATCATAAAACCAATGGGAAAAATTCCATCAACATTATCAAATGTATAGGCTGGAACCATAAAGCCATTCAGATACTTGATTTTAAAAAAATCTCTAAATCTTTTAAATTTCTTTGATAACAAAAATTTAAAAGTGGAAAATTCAGCCAAAATACAATCACTTATTTCAACATAAATCCTAATAAAGAATTGTGCAAAAAGCTCACTCATTGCTTCTGCACCCACTAATGATTGATATTTTTCAAAAACTATTGTTTTATTTGCAACACTATCCTTACCTCCCTCTCCATAGGAACTCGCTTCTGCATAAGGCGGATTGATATAGATTACAAGCTTTTGCCTCTCTTTCTCATCTTTGAGAATCTCTTGGAGTTTTTTAGGGAGTTTAGATTCTGCAAGGACATTACCCTTTTTATCTATTTTGTCAAAAAACTCATCATTCAAAAAATCAAACTGAAAGATATGATTTTCAAAGAGATTTGCTCCATTTTTGATCCTCTCTTTGATCACATTCACATCAGCTTGATCGAGCGTGGAGCAAAAGACATTTCTAGGATTGCTTAGTCCTGTGAGTAGATTTCCCGTCCCTCCTGCACAATCCCATACATAATATTCCTCTTGCCAATCCTCTCCAAGAGCTTTAGCAAGATATTCTTGAGATTTTTGCACCCAGATTTTGGGAGTGAAAAACGCTCCTTTACGCTCTCTAACATCTTGAGCGACTAGCAGATCTCTCCTTTGTGTGATGTATTCCCAAAACTCCTCTCTTGGAGGGCGTTTATACACACTCCAAAAAATTTGATGGGCTTTTTGGTTGTCTTTGAAATTGGCTATTTCATTGCTCTCTGTGCCAAGTAATGTGAGTTTTTTGTTGAACTCATAATGTGAGCCTTTGAGGATGGCATAGAGCTTGTCTGCGATTGTTGTATTTTCGTTAGAGAGTAAATCAGCTAGATAAAAATCCGCATCCAAGATCCCCACTTCTTTGGCTCTCTCCCAGTCAATGTTAATGCTATTTCTTACCACTTCTACCCATTTGAAATACACGCTGACAAAGTTATTTTTGTCTATCTCGTATTTATTGATTTCATCGGTAGTGAGGTTTTGGGTGATGAAGTTTATAAGTTCTTTACTTTGGTTTTCATAGGAGAATAGAATTATCTCGTTTTTTAATGTTAGCTTTAGACTTTCTAGGAGGGTTTGGAATTGCTCTGTTTTGTGATTGCTTGGGGTGATACTCCAATTGATGTCATTTTGATAAAAAACCTCTTGGATACACGAAAAGGGTAGAAATGCAAACTTCTCTGCGTCAAATGCACCTAAGAATTTTGGGGTTTGCTGTGTGTTGTAGCGATATTTTCCGATAGTGAGAATAAGCTGGATAAATGACTTATATATACAAGAGTCTTTGCCATTTTTTGCCTCTGCCCATAGCAGATTGATTTCACCTAAGATTCCGAGATTTTGTGTGATGGTAAAGTCAATCTTGTCCCCGAAATAATTGAAATCTTCAAAATACAAATCTTTTATCTTGCTTTTTAATTTTTCTTCTGTAAGATTTGAAAGATTCATTACCACTCCAAAGCACTGATTTTATACATTGAAGTTAATTTATCCAAAATAGATTTTATATTTGCTTTAAGAATGATATATTAATGGGTATAACTTTAAGGGGTGATTATGAAGTTTGTAAGCTACAAATATCAAAGTAAAGTGTATTGCGGAATCTTAGTAGATGATATGTGCTATTCTTTTTGTGATTTTCTTTTAGAATTTACAACCATGAATGAGTTTTTGCAAAATTATTCACAAGAGGTTCTAGTTAGACTAAAGAGTGGTTCAAACAAGGCAGGGATTAGTATAGATAGTGTAGAGATTCTCTCTCCAATTATCTCTCCATTGCAAGATGTCCTATGTGTTGGGGTAAATTATTTAGAACACGCAAAAGAATCTGCAACTTTTAAAGGAGAGAAATTTGAGACAAGAGACTATCCTGTGTATTTTTCAAAGCGTGTAGATGAGATGGTATCTCCATTTGGTGAGATTCCTCTTAATTGCGATATTACAAATATGCTTGATTATGAAGTGGAATTAGGCGTTATTTTATGCAAGGATATTTATAAACCAAGCAGAGATGAGGTTTTAGATAGTATTTTTGGCTATACGATTATTAATGATATTTCTGCTAGGGATTTACAAAAGAGATATAAGCAATTTTATTTTGGCAAAAGTCTAAAAGGTAGTTGTGTTATGGGACCTTGTATCGTTAGTAAGGATGAATTTAATAATGAGATTCCGTCTTTGGATATACAATGCTATGTAAATGGTGAGCTAAGGCAAAATAGTAATACAAGAAATATGATTTTTAAAATAGATTTCATGCTTTATGAGCTATCACATGCTATGAAGCTAAAGAGTGGGACAATATTATCAACTGGCACACCAAGCGGGGTTGGTATGGGATTTAATCCGCCAAGATTTCTAAAAGGTGGTGATTTAGTAGAGTGCAAAATAGAAAAAATAGGAAGTTTGAAAAATTTTGTATCAAGTATATAAAGTTTTAAAAAATATATCCGATATAATCACATAACCACACAAGAAGGTTGTAAAACTTAACTTGTAAGGTTAAATTTAAAATATGCTAAGCCAAGGAAGGTAAGGCACAAATAAAAAGGAGTTTAAAATGGCTTTCCAAGTCAATACCAATGTTAATGCGTTAAACGCACATGCTCAAAGCACATTCACACAAACAAACCTAGCAAATTCTTTGCAAAAGTTAAGTTCAGGTTTAAGAATTAACTCTGCTAAAGATGACGCTTCAGGTATGGCTATTGCTGATAGTTTGAGATCTCAAGCAAATGCTCTAGGTCAAGCAATCAGAAATGGTAATGATGGTATGGGTATTATCCAAATTGCAGATAAGGCAATGGATGAGCAAATAAAGATTCTAGATACAATTAAGACTAAGGCTACTCAAGCAGCTCAAGACGGTCAAACAACTCAAACTAGAATTGCAATCCAAGCGGATATCAATAGGCTAATTGAATCGCTAGATAACATCGCTGGTACAACATCATACAATGGTCTTAACCTACTAGCTGGTGGATTTACAAACAAAGAATTTCAAGTTGGTGCTTATTCTAATCAAACAATTAGAGCAAGTATTGGTGCTACAAGTTCTGATAAAATTGGACATGTTAGAAGTGAGACTATAAAATTTAGCCAAACTGGAACAGAAAGTATGGTTTTCCAGCAAGCTAAAGGCGGAAAAGATGTAGCTTTAGAGTCAGTTATTATCTCTACATCTGCTGGAACAGGTTTGGGTGCATTAGCAGAGGTAATTAATAAAAACTCTGATAACTTAGGTGGAATTCGAGCTGAAGCTAAGGTTCAAGTTCAAGGTGGTGCTATTGGTGGTGGTGATATTACTTCACTTACTATTAATGGTGTTAAAATTGGTGATATTAAAGAAATTTCTGGTGCTGATAGAGATGGAAGACTTGTTCAAGCTATCAATGCTAAGAAAGAAGAAACAGGTGTTGAAGCATCAATTGCTGAAGATGGATCATTGGTTCTAAGATCTACAGATGGCAGAGCTATAAATATAACTGGTGGAAATGTATCTGCTGCTGGTATCCAAGCTGGATTGACTGTTGGTTCTCTAACACTTACTAGATTAGGTTCAAATGATATCAATTATACTGCTACAAACGCTGCAGTTTCTGGTGCCGCTGAAGCTACAACTACATTAAGAGATTCAAAAGGAATCTTCGATGCTAATGTAAAATCAGCTATCGGTGCAAATGTGGGTATAAATAGTGCAAACGCATCATATGGTGGAGATCTAGGTGCTGGTGTTACAACTTTAAATGGAGCAATGTTAATGATGGATATCGCAGAATCAGCTATTAAGCAATTAGACCAAATTAGATCAGACTTAGGTTCTGTTCAACAACAAATGCAATCAACAATCAACAATATTACAATCACTCAAGTGAATGTAAAATCTGCTGAATCTGGAATTAGAGAAGTGGATTTCGCTCAAGAGTCAGCTAATTTCTCTAACCTAAACATTCTAGCTCAAGCTGGTAGCTATGCAATGAGTCAGTCAAATGCTGCACAGCAAAATATCTTAAGATTACTTCAGTAGTCTTTTTGGCCTCCTTTGGAGGTCATATCTTCTTTTACTCAAACTTTACAAATCTGCTTTTTAAACTTTACAATTTTTTTCTATACTTCATAGACTTAAATTTTTAGGAGTTCTTATGAAGAAAATACTTTTAAGTTTTGTTTCTTTGTCATTGTGTGCAAGTGCATTAATGGCAGAAAATATATATCCTATTTCAAGAGAAATGGGTTCAGGAACTAGAGGGGCTTTTGTAGAAATATTTGAAGTTCATAGAGAAGTAAAGGGTAAGAAAATTGATGCAACTTCAAAAAGTGCAGAGGTTACAAACTCAACAGGAGTAATGATAACAAGTGTATCAAACTCTAAAAATTCAATAGGCTATATTTCTCTTGGATCTTTAAATGATAAAGTAAAGGCAGTAAGTATAGATGGTAAAGTACCAAGTGTAGAAAACATACAAAATAAAAGCTATGTTATTTCACGACCATTCCATATTGTAACTAAGGGTGATAGGAATCCACTTTTGAGTGATTTTATTTCCTACATACTATCAACTGACGCAAAGGCTGTTGTAGAAAAAGCTGGATATATTTCTAATGCAAGTGCTCCATATACAGGAAATAAACCAAGTGGCAAGGTAGTAATAGCAGGCTCAAGCTCTGTAACGCCTCTAATGGAGAAACTAAAAGAATCTTATGCAAAGATTAATCCAAATGCAACAATAGAGATTCAGCAATCAGATTCTACAACAGGGGTGAATTCTGTGGTTGAAGGAATTGCTGATTTAGGAATGGTATCAAGAGAAATAAAAGAAAGCGAATCTAAAAAAGGAATTAGTTATGAGATTTTAGCTATTGATGGTTTGGCAATTATTGTAAATAAAGAAAATCCTATCTCTTCTTTGAGTAAAGAGCAAGTTAGAGATATATTTTTGGGAAATATTACTACTTGGGATAAAGTTAAGTAATGTATTTTAAAGAGATTTTTTTTAAAGGTATTTTTGCCTTTTGTGCCATAGTATCCACATTAGCATTAGCAATGATATGTATATTTTTGTTTGCTAATGCTATTCCTACACTTTTTTCTATTGGTGTTTTGGAATTTATATTTGGGTTTGATTGGTATCCTCTAGATGAAATATTTGGTATTTTTCCTATGATTATAGGCAGTATTTATGTTACTGCATTAGCTATTTTTATAGGTGTGCCTTTGGGAGTTTTGAGTGCGGTTTATCTTTCTCAATTCTGCCCAAAAAGTTTGTCTAAATTTATAATTCCTACAGTTGAGCTATTAGGTGCTATACCTAGTGTTGTGTATGGGTTTTTTGGGCTTGTTGTTATTGTGCCATTCTTAGCAGATGTATTTAGTGGGGTATCTGGTAAGAGTATTTTGGCAGCTTCCTTAGTGCTATCAATAATGATATTGCCAACTATAATTTTAGTGTCAAAAGCTGCTATAGATTCAGTGCCTAAGAGTTATTGCGAAGGTGCATTAGCATTAGGTGCAACAAAAGAGAGAAGCGTATTCTTTGTAACTTTAAAAGCAGCAAAAAGTGGAATCTTATCTTCTGTGATTTTAGGTGTGGGGCGTGCCATTGGTGAGGCAATGGCCGTAATAATGGTAGCAGGCAATCAAGTGCAATTACCGCATAGCGTCTTAGATGGGGTAAGAACGCTAACTACAAACATTGTTCTTGAGATGGGCTATGCCACTGATTTACACAAAGAAGTGCTGATTGTAAATGCAGTTACTTTATTTGTATTTATTTTGCTTATAAATGCTGGTTTTGGTCTTTTAAGCAAGGATAGACGATGAACGAATTAAGAACTGATCTTGTATCACTTATTTTATCATTAGCAATGAAGTTTTCAATGGCTACGGTGCTTTTAGTGTTTTTATTGCTTATTGGATTTATTTTTTATAATGGTTTGGCTTATATTTCTTGGGATTTGTTTGCGTGGGAATATAATAGCGAGAATGTATCAATGATGCCTGCTATTATTAATACTTTGCATATGATTGTTATTGCATTGTCTATTTCACTTCCTTTAGGGCTTTTTGGTGCGATATTTTTGAGTGAATATGGAAATAAAAGGAGTAAAATATTAGCAGTAGTTAGAATAGGTTCTGATGCATTAGTGGGGATTCCAAGTATTGTATATGGATTATTTGGATATTTAGCATTTGTTATTTATTTTGGCTTTAAGACTAGTATTATTGCTGGGGCTTTAACTTTGGCAATTATGATTTTACCACTTATATTAAGAAGCTCTGAAGAAGCATTAAGGGCAATACCTATGAGCTTTAGAGAAGCAAGTTTTGCACTTGGAGCTGGGAAGCTTAGGACGATTTTTGCTATTGTGGTTCCTGCTGCTATTCCGGGTATTTTAGCTGGAGTTATTCTTAGTATTGGCAGGATAGTTGGTGAGAGTGCTGCATTGCTATACACATCAGGCAGTGTTGCTAAGGTGGCATCAGCTATGGATTCTGGTAGAACTTTAAGTGTGCATATGTATGCGATATCTAGCGAAGGATTGCATGTAAATGAAGCATATAGCACGGCTATGGTGTTAATTATAATCGTATTTTTTATAAATTTGCTATCAAATTTCATAGCAAAAAAACTAACTAAGGCTTAATATGGATAAGAAATATTGTTTCAGCATTAAAGATATGAATCTTTATTATGGTAAGTTTCATGCATTGAAAAATATAAATATGCAGATTCTAAAAGGCAAGGTAACAGCCTTTATAGGTCCTAGTGGTTGTGGCAAATCCACATTTATAAAGACTTTAAATAGAATGAATGATTTGGTTGATAATTGTGTTGTTCAAGGTAAAATTTCTTATTGTGGTAAAAATATTTATAAAGATTGTAATGTAATTACTTTAAGAAAAAAGGTCGGAATGGTATTTCAAAAACCAAACCCATTTCCTATGAGTGTGTATGACAATATTGCCTTTGGACCTAGAACGCATGGCATTAAAGACAAAAGCAAATTAGATGATATTGTGGAGAAATCATTAAAAGATGCTGCTTTGTGGGACGACTTAAAAGATAGGTTAAAAGAAAGTGCATTAGGGCTTAGTGGGGGGCAACAACAAAGGCTGTGTATCGCAAGAACTCTAGCTATAAAACCACAAGTAATATTAATGGACGAGCCTACAAGCGCCTTAGATCCTATATCTACTCTAAAAATCGAAGAGTTAATTACTAGATTAAAAAAAGACTACACTATAATAATAGTTACACACAATATGCAACAAGCTGCGAGAATCTCTGATAAAACAGCATTTTTTTGGCTTGGTGAAGTTGTGGAATATGATGATACGGATAAAATATTTAATAAACCAAAATTCAAAAAAACACAAGATTATGTAAATGGAAGATTTGGATAAAGGAAGCTAGTGATTTATATATTAGAAGATGATAAGTCAATTTTAGAGCTTATATTATATGCACTAAAATCTCAAAACATAGAAGCCAAAGGATTTGGCGAACCAAAAGCATTAAAAGAATCTCTAAAAAGCGAAATACCAAATGTGTTAATACTAGATATTATGTTACCAGAACAAAGTGGGTTTAAGATTTTAGAGGATATTAAAAAAAGTGAGAAAACAAAAGATATCCCAGTGCTATTACTTAGTGCTTTAAATAGCGAGTTTGATAAGGTCAAGGGACTTGATTTGGGGGCTGATGATTATATTACAAAGCCTTTTGGAGTAATGGAGCTACTAGCTAGAATTAGGGCTATGCTTAGAAGAAGTGCTAAAAATAAACCAACAAAAGATGATATAGTCTTTAAAAATTTAAGCTACTCTAGTATAAATCATAGCGTAAAGATAGATAACCAAAAAATAGAACTAACACTAAAAGAGTTTGAGATTCTTGGATTATTTTTGCAAAATATGGAGAGGGCATTTAGCAGAGATGAGTTATTAGAGTTATTGTGGGATAATTATAATAGTGAGAGTAGAACGGTTGATATACATATAAAGACACTCCGTCAAAAGCTTGGTTCATTTGGTGAGCATATAAAAACGATTCGTGGTGTTGGCTATAAGTTCTCAAAAGTTCTATAATGCAACAGAAAATTTTTTATTCTATTTTTAGTGCATGTTTTTTATTGTTGCTTATTGTTAATATTTTTTTGATTTTTTCTTTTGAAGCTTTTTTGGAAAGAGAGTTGTTTTTAAAGTTAGAATCCAGTGCTAAACAAGTAAAAGATTCTGCTAATAAATACATAAATGGCGAGTTAAAATATATAAGTCATCATAGATTGACTATTATTAACAATGATGGCGAGGTTTTGTATGATAACTTTGCAGATATATCTAAATTAGACAATCATATATTAAGGCATGAGGTGCAAGAAGCGTTTAAAAATGGGGTTGCTAAGAGCATTAGGTATTCAGATACATTACAAGAAAAAACCCTATATTATGCACTAATGCATGATAATTTAATTATCCGTCTATCAAATACTCATGATTATCTTTTTGGCTCCATAGTAAGATTTATGCCATATTTTATTGTTGAATTTTTTGCATTTTTGTTTCTATCACTCTTACTTGCAAAAGTCCTTACAAGAAAAATTCTAAAGCCAATTATTGAATGCGATATTGATAGTTTGAGCAAGGATAGCTCATATAAAGAATTGCATAGTTTTGTAAAAAAAATAAAATTTCAAAATAAAGTAATAAAGCAAAAGCAAAAAGAAATATTGCTATTAATAGAAAATATGAGCGATGGCATTATATGGCTAAATAGACATGGAAATATCCTAAGCGTCAATAAAAGTGTATCTTTATATTTTAGTGATATAGAATCTACTCTTAGTATATATCAGTTATCTGATTGCACATTTTTAAAAATAGCATTAGAAGCATTAGAGGAATTCAAAAAAAACAAACAACAAGAAAATAAAATTTTGCAATTAAAAATTGCACATTATGAATGTGAAGTAGTCTTATCATCGATTATTTCAAAGAATAAGTTTAAAGGAATGGTGATTGTAATACGCAATATAACAGAAAAAAAGATAGCCCAAAAACTTCAAAGAGAATTTAGTGCAAATGTAACACATGAGCTAAAAACTCCCCTTACTTCGATTCTTGCAAGTAGTGAGATGATAAGAAATAAGTTAGTAGCAAAAGAGGATTTAGATAGTTTTGTAGATAGGATTTATTGTGAATCTAGACGACTTTTGTCCATGATTGATGAAATCCTTAAAATATCATTCTTTGATGAAGGGAAGGAAGATAGATTAAAGAAGATTCGTATAAATTTAAAAAATATAGTTGAGAGAGTGAGTGAGAGATTGAGCTTGATTGCAGAAGGTGCCCTAGTGACAATTAAGCTTGATGTTTGTGATTGCCATATTTTTGGCGTTGAAGATTTAATAGAAGATAGTATTTTCAATATATGTCATAACGCAATAAGATATAACAAACCAAATGGAGAAGTGCTAATTACATTGCATAAAGAAAATGACGCAATAAAACTATCCATAAAAGATACAGGAATAGGGATTCCACAAGATAGTCTACCTAGAATCTTTGAGAGATTCTTCTGTGTTGATAAGGGTAGGAGTAAGAAGCTTGGAGGTAGTGGGCTTGGGCTATCGATAGTTGATACTGCACTAAAATATCACAATGCAACAATAGATGTAAAGAGTGAAGTTGGGATTGGAAGTGAGTTTATAATTACTTTTAAAGAAGTCGAATCTTAGGAGTTTGCAAAGCTTCTAATAATTTCTATTTTTGATTGGAAGTTTTCAAATCTATGGCTTCCACCATCTTCAATTATTGTTTTTGAATCTTTGAATCTCTCTTGTGCTTCTTTGTAGTCTAGGATATTATCGCCCTTTTGTAAGAGTAGTAAATAAAGTTCATAGTTTATGTTATTTGTTTTATAATCCTTTAAGCTCTCTACCAAGTCCAAGCTCCAAAAGAAGTGTTGTTTGTTATATGATATAGGTATTGTGCCAATAGCAGGTAGTAGTGTTTTGTAGGCATTTATTACAGGATTTATTAAGACTGATTTTATTTTGTATTTTTCTGCTAGAAATGTAGCATAATATCCACCTAATGAGCTACCTATAATACATTTTATATTGTTGTTTTTTATTATGTTTTCTGCTAGGTTTATGGCTAATTTTGGGACATATGGCAAGTCTGGCAAAATAGAATTAGGAAGGCTAGAGAAGATTATCCTCCCCTTATAGCACATTCCTATACTTCTAAATCCATGCAGGTATAAAAACATTATTTAATAGCACCAAGAGCAGCTTCGTAATTTGGTTCTGTTGTGATTTCTGATACTATTTCTTTATGCACGATTTCTCCATTTGGATTTACCACAAATACCGCTCTACTTAGCAGTCCTTCTAGTGGAGAACCATCAATAATTACACCATATTTCTCACCAAATTCTTTGCTTCTAAAATCACTTAGTGCAACTACATTGCTAATCCCTTCAGTAGAGCAGAATCTTCCTTGTGCAAATGGTAAGTCAAGAGAGATTACAAATATTTCAGCATTGCTTAGAGATGATGCTTTTTCATTGAATTTTCTTGTTTGTGTAGCACATACCCCAGTATCTAACGAAGGCACTACATTTATTATTTGGTATTTTCCACTAGCACCACCTACTGATTTTAAGCTTAAATCACCAGATACAAGCTCTACTTTAGGTGCTTTTGCTCCAACTTCTATATTTTGTCCTTTTAGATTTACAGAATTTCCTTTAAAAGTAACCATATTTTTTCCTTTTTTAAAAATAGATAAGTTTCAATTTTTAAATAATTTTGCTAAAAGAAAAATTAATTTTAAAAGCTTTGAATCTTTGGAGTTATCTTTATGTCTTTTATATCTACAAAGTCGCCTATAAGATAAGATTCAACTGCCACTCTACCTATCATTGCAGCATTATCAGAACAAAAGCTTAGAGGTGCTAGTAGTAATTGCTTATTATATGAATCTGCTAGGTTTTGAATTTGTTCTCTTAAAGATAGATTCGCACTAGCACCACCTACGATAGCAAAGTGTTGCCATGTATTTGATTGTTTGTTTAATTCAAAAAAGGTTTTGCACTTTTGCACTATGTGAGAAATTGCAACTTTTTGAAATGAGGCACAAATATCGTTAATAAAATTATCATTGATTGTATTTTTTTCTATTTCTAATCTTACGGCATTTTTTAGCCCAGAGAAGCTAAATGCTAGATTATTTTTGTTATTTAATGGTTGTGGGAGGCTGATATTTGCATTGCCCATTTTAGCTCTTAATTCAACTATCGGTCCTCCAGGATATCCTAAAGATAGCATTTTAGCAACTTTGTCAAAACTTTCCCCAAAGCTATCATCAATGCTTTGTGCAATTATTTTTGTTTCATTTAGTCCTTTTGATTCTAGTAGCATGGTATGTCCGCCAGATACAAGCAAGATTCCAAGTGGAAAGATTGAATCTTTTTCTAAAAATAAAGAGTATATATGTCCTTTTAGGTGATTTACTGATATTAGTGGCAAATTTAGTGCATAAGCTAGGCTTTGAGCCATAACCACACCTTCAAGTAAAGTTACGCTAAGACCGGGTTCTGTCGTTACTGCTATTGCCTTTAATTGATTTAAAAATTCTTTGCATTCTTTTAGAATCTGTGGAAGTAATTTTGCGTGTAATCTACTTGCTAGTTCAGGGACTACACCGCCATAGTCTTTATGTGAAGATTCTTGGGATATTTTTTTGTGGAATATTAGCTTTTTGTCTTTTATGCGTGTGATAGCTATCGAGCTATCATCACAACTACTCTCTATGCTTAGAATCATTACGCATTTTGCTCTAGGACATTAGCACCTAGTGAAGAGATTTTTTGGTCTATTTTTTCTAATGCTTTTTGTATCGTCTCTTTGCTTATATCAGGTAGCTCTCCTCCCCATGCCTTCTCTGCCATTTCATAGCCTTTTAGTATGCCTTCTCTGCCTTGTTTTAGCTTTTCTATATCATCTCCAGCACCTGCTAGGACAAAGTCAGCAATCCTATTTGATGTGTTTTTCACACCAAAGAATCCATCTTCGCTTATTAGCTCTTGTGCTTCTTTTTGTGTTAATTGATTAATAGGTTTTCCATTATAACCTATATCGCTTAGTCCAACACCATTTAAAATATCATCTAAAGTTGGCATTGGTTTGCCACTTGCTGTGTTTCCGATTCCACTTTGGATTCCGAAATTTATAGTAATTTGAGTGATGGAGATTTCAAATTGCATAGTATAGCCATTCATTATTGACTTTGCGTCTAAGTTGGAGGCCACCTCTTTTATTTTGTCTGTATTATTGCTATTGAAACTATTTGCTGTGTTAAAGTCTTTTGTATTTGCATTAAAAGTGTTGTTGTTATTTAATGATGTAATTGCCATAACTTCCTCCGTTAATAAATTTATTATAATAATATCGACAATTTTTTAAAAAAGAGTAACTAATGAAAAGATTTTATGCTGAATGGGAATATCAAGATTGTATTTTATTTAGCTTCCCTCATGAAGATTCTGATTGGAGTGCCTATTTAGATGAGGTAAGAGATGTGTATTGCAAGATTATTTACGAGGTTTTGTGTTGTGAGAGTTGTATTTTAATTGTAAAAAATAAAGATGAATCTAGGGAGTATATTAATAATTACTTTGAGATTCATAAGTTAAAAACTGATGTGTTAGATAGATTATATTTAATTGAGATTCCTAGTAATGATACTTGGACTAGAGATTTTGGGGGGATTACAATTTGCAAAGATGATAAAAATATAGTTCTAGATTATGGATTTAATGGTTGGGGGTTAAAATTCCCAGCAAATTATGACAATAACATAACAAGCAAATTAAGCAAATTTGGAATCTTTAACCACAAAATAAAAACCAAAAAGATAATTTTAGAAGGTGGAAGTATAGAGAGCAATGGAGATGGTATAGTTCTTACTAATACACAATGTCTATTAGAGAAAAATAGAAATCCAAGTTATAGCAAAAAGAAGTTAGCAAAGATTCTAAAAAAAGATTTTGGTTTAAAGGATATAATTTGGCTAAATAGTGGATATTTAGCCGGTGATGATACTGATAGCCATATAGATACTCTAGCTAGGTTTATAAATAAAAATACCATAGCATATATTTCATGTGACAATAAAGATGACGAGCATTATGGATCTCTAAAAGCTATGGAAGAGGAATTGTTGTGTATAAAAAAAGATTCCTCATACAAGATTAACTTAATAAAACTTCCTTTTACTTCTGCAAAATATTATAACAATCATAGGTTGCCCGCTACTTATGCGAATTTTTTATTCATAAATGGTGCTCTCTTGTTGCCTATATATAATGATAAAAATGATGAAAACGCCATAAGTATAATGCAAAATGCTCTGCCAAATCACAAGATAATACCAATTGATTGCTCTATTTTGATACGGCAACATGGGAGTTTACACTGCATAAGTATGCAATTTCCAAAAAATACAATAAATTTTAAAAATCTAAAAGAATTTGTTTTTGATTCGTAAAATAATTTTATATTAAGAATTATGAAGTAAAATAACGACTTTATTTTACTTCTGTAACTAAAAGCGGAAATGGCGAAACTGGCAGACGCACCAGACTTAGGATCTGGCGCCGTAAGGCATGGAGGTTCAAGTCCTCTTTTCCGCACCATTCTTTCTTAATTTTAATTGCTTTGCATTTTATGGATAATTTTAAGTCTTATGATATAATGAGCTATCTTTGTATTTTAAGGATAGTTATGGAGCAATCAACAATCAATCTTTTAAGCAGGTATATGCCTATCTTAAAGAGATATCAATCACAATTTTCTTCTTTGAACACCTTACTTGGAAAGACCACTTTGACTGGAAAAATAAGTTCTTTAGATATTGCTGAAAATTTGTTTGATTATATGGAAGAAACACAAGAGAAGTTTGAGAATCTACAAGAAAAGCTGATAAATACTATAATGAATCAAAGTTTTTTAAATAGATATGAAGAAGCACAAACTTCAATGCAAATTGCAAATGATGTACTACGGGATTATTTTCAAAAATCTTTAGAAGATGTATCTGTATTTATTAGTAGTAGGCGTGTTTTTGAGATTTCTTCACGCATAGTGCCAAATGAGTTTGAGACTGCCACAGAACTAATATCATGCATGGAGAACTTCATGTCATCGGCTAGTGGATATAAAGATATACTTTTGTATAGCAACGATGGTAGATTGATACAATCCTTAAAATACAACGCAACACCAAAAACTAGTTGTGTTGATGTTATTAATACAGATTCAATAGAAAGTTATGAGTGCTTTTACAAAAGGGTAGATTTTTACAAACAAGATGGAAGTAATGAATTTTACTTTGTGGCGCCAATACGAATTGCAAGAGAACAAAGTCCACTAGTTGTTATTGTGTTTGTCTTGAATTTAGAAGCAAGATTTAAGGAATTATCAGAGCAGTTTCCTTATCACTTTGCACATTCTAGGCTTTTAGTGGTAGATTCTAAAAATTCTATATTATTATCTGATTCTACAAAGTCATTTTCTGTTGGTCATTCTATTAATTTTATTGTAAATAAAGACTACTCCTTTGCAGAGTATAAATCTAAAGTATATATGGTAGCAAGCAAGAATATAGATAGCAAAATAGACTTTGTATCTCATTGGAGTGTGTGCAGGATAGTGCCTTTGCAGTCTGTATTTGATATAAAAAAAGAAGAAAAGAATGAAATAGAATCTTATTTGCTTGATTTGGAGACTTCGCTACTTATTACAGAAGAGCTAGATGAAGTCATAGTTGACAGCGAAAATATAAATGAAGAGCTTGGCGATGTTGTAATAAACGGTGAAATAATCGCATCAAAAAGACATTCTTACGCACTTAATCCTATTTTGAATAATATAAGAATCCTAAGCGAAGAGATGAATGGACTTTGTTTGGAACTTGCTACTTCTATACAAAAGAGTAATTATGAAACTCTATTTAATATAGTTAGATATTATTCTAAGTATTCTATTGTCTCTGTTAATGAATTGCTTGCAGAGAGTTTGTTGTCTACTATGTGGATTACAAATGCAATAGAATTTAGAAACTCTCTAGTAGAGAAGCATGAGACGAATGAAATACAGGCAAATACTATTAATGAACTAGAATCACTATTAGCAAGACTTAAGGATAGTTATAGTTTGTATCATGATGTGTTGCTGTTTGATAAGAATGGTGAGGTGATTGGTAATTCCAATAATGATTCAAGCCATGTCGGAGAAAAGGTAGCCTTAGATAGTCTAAGACATCATTCTGGTTCTTTTGTGGTTTCTAATTTTGAATCTACAAGTTTGTATGGAAATAAAAATACAATTATTATTTATTGCATGATACAAGATAAGCAGGCACTGCTAGGTGGTGTTGCATATGTATTTAATTCTGAATTGCTGCAAGATATGTTATGCAGTATCTTCCATAAAGAATCTCAAATATTCTCTAGCAAAAGTGAAGTATTTAGTGTAGTATTTGATAATACAAAGACTATAATAGCTTCTACGAATAGTGATTTTAGCTTTGAGGTTTATGGTTTAGAAGATATAGATTTGAAAAATTTTAAGAATTTTAGAAAATTTATTCAAGTGGGTAATAAACATTATCTAATTTGTGGAGAAACAAGCAACGAAAATGAAGTATATACCGAGCATACTAAGAAAAAATTATTTTCTTTAGTTTTTGTTGCTGTAAAAGAGGATAAAGTTGATATTATGGAGGTTGAAAACAGGGAAAATATTGTAGGTTTAGTTGATGTTCAAAATAATTAGAAATTTGTTTAACTTCTATTGCTTTTTAGGTAGAAAGTTAATATAATGTTTGGATAATCTTTTAGATTAAATTAAGGAGTTAAAATGAAACTTTTAAAGTTAAGTTTAGTTGCTAGCCTAGCACTAGGTGCTTTATCTACTGCTAGTTTTGCACAACCTTTAGAAGAGGCTATCAAGGGCGTTGATGTAAGTGGTTATCTAAGATATAGATATAATGATGACAGATATGATAATCAAAAAAATGTAGAAGGTGTTAAAGGTGGCAATGCTACACATAGATGGAAGGCTGTAGCTGATTTTAAAACGCCTGTTGTGGATAATGTTGCTTTTAATTTGGGTATTTTATACAACAACGAATCGCAAAATGTAAATCATGGTAAGGGTATATCTGGTGCTCCTGATACCAATGGTAATGCTACTACCATTCCATATTTAGGAAGTGGACTTGGTGCTGGTAAAGATAGTGAGTTTGGTGTTAGAAACTTCTATGCTGTTATCACTCCTGATTCAACTGCTACTACAATTATAGCTGGTAAACAAGTGCTAAATACTCCTGTGACAAATACTAGAGATGATGACAGGGGAACTGGTATCATGGTTTTAAATAGTGATATCCCCAATCTAACTTTAGGTGCTGCAGTGTTTGATTCTTGGAGTATCAATGATGTTCATAATGGTGCTGCTGGAAATGAGACTTCAGTAGATAAAATGCTATATGCTCTAGCAGCTATTTATAATAATGATACTGCATTTGGTAACATAGGAGCTCAAGTTTGGGGATTCCACATTGATGATACTGTTGATAGCTTAATTTTCAGCGAATTATCATGGAAAGGTAGCCTATTTAACGCAAAGCTTCAATATGCATTTTCTCAGCTAGCTGATGATGATAAGAGTGTATTTGGTGGTTTATATGGATTTGTTCAAAATGAAGCTGGTGTCAATGTGCCTAATATAGCATCTGATAACGATGTATTAATTGCTGAGGTTGGTGCTGATTTAAGAGCTGACTATTCATTACCGTTTGATGCAAAATTAGGTTATATAACAAACTTCCAAGATGGAACTGCGGTATCTTTAGAAGATGAAGGTGCTTATGTAAGTGTTGGTAAAATATGGTATCAAAATGCTGCAACTGGCTTTAGTTTTAGTGCATTACCGGCTTCAGGTATGAAACAATATGGATACAATAAAACAGCTGATGTAGATATTTTCTATGGTGCTTTAAACTTTGGTTTTTTAGAGGATAGATTCAAAATTGGTTTAGAAGGTGTATTTGGCGAGAACAAAATTGATACACCAGTACTTAATGCTTCAAATGTAGAAAACACAATTAAGTTTAGAGAGATTACTCCTACATTTAGATGGAAACATAGCAAGAATCTAACATTCTCTGGTTATTATGCTATGCTAACTACCGAAGTAGATACAAAGGATGTAAATGGCAACAATAACCCAGATGAAGATAGAAATAGATTAAGACTAGAGGCTAGATACAACTTCTAATCTTTCTTAGAATCCCTTGTGGATTCTAATCATATATTCCAATTAAGCTTTTATTTACTCTTATTTTATTATTTATATCAATTTCTTTAGTATTATCTACATTAAGTGTATTTTTTAACATAATTACCGAATCTTTTATTGTGTCATGTTTAAGCTTGTAGCTTTTAAAACCAGCTAAAAAGGCACTATATAGCATGGAGGAATTTAGAGAATATGTTGTAATTATTGAATCTTTTTTGGTGATTTTATATAGGTCCTTAAAGTATTCATAACTCCAAAGTTTTTTATTTTTTATTGGGCTAAATGCGTCTTGAAAAACTATGTCAAATTTTAAATTATTTTGGACAAAGCGTCTTATGGTATCTCTTGCATCTCCTATGTGAAGAAATACATTTGTTTTTTTATCTTTATAGAAGTGAGTTTTGCATAGGGACTTTAGGATATTTAGGTCAAATGCTTTTGGATATTTGTATGTATATAAATTATCTATTAGGTTTATCTCTGGCGAGTGTATTTCTATTGTTCCTTGATATAGATTTTCTTGTGCATGGTTTAGAAAGCATAGGGTATTGTATCCAAGCCCAAAGCATATATCTAAAATTTTTATATGTTGTTTGTTTTTTATGTGATTAAACGCTGGAATCACATGCTTATACAATGTTTCATTATATGCTCCATCATTGGTTGAGTGGTAGCATTCTTGGAATGTTTCATTAAAAATAGTAAAACTTGAATCTCTAGTTATAATTTCCATGTTGCTTTTATGTTTTAGTGTAATTTAACTCGTAATTCTATAAAATCATATATGCTATTTGCAAGTTATTGAAATTTGCAGTTTTAAGGAATAAAATGGGATTTGCCGACTTTTTTAAAAACTTCAAAAAAGATTCTAGAGCTACACCACAAGAAGCACCAAGTCATTGGGTTAAATGCCCTAGTTGCAGTGCTTTGATGTATTACAAAGAAATAATTGCTCAAATTTATACATGTCCAAAATGTAACTTCCATATGAAAATTAGTTTAGAAGATAGAATCTCTCTTTTGTGTGATGAAGGGACTTTTGTAGAGTATGACAAGGATCTAGCTCCTACAGATCCGCTAGGATTTGTGGATAAAAAGAGTTATAAAAAAAGAATAGAAGAATATGCCAAAAAATCAGGCAGACCTAGTTCTGTGGTTAGTGGTGAGTGCAACATAAATGGTGTTGGAGCACAAATTGTTATATTTAACTTTAATTTTATGGGAGGTTCTTTAGCGTCAGTAGAAGGGGAAAAAATTGTTAGAGCCATAAATAGGGCTGTTACTAAAAGACAGGGATTAGTTATATTTAGCACAAGTGGTGGAGCTAGAATGCAGGAATCTACATATTCTTTAATGCAAATGGCAAAAACATCAGCTGCGTTAAATATTTTACATGAGGAGAGATTGCCTTTTATATCTGTTCTTGGGGATCCTACTCTTGGTGGAGTTAGTGCTTCTTTTGCGTTTTTGGGTGATGTTATTATTGCAGAACCGGGAGCTATGATAGGATTTGCAGGTGCTAGAGTTATCAAGCAAACTATTGGTGCTGATTTACCGGATGGATTCCAAACTGCTGAATTTTTGCTTGAACATGGTCTTATAGATATGATAGTGCAAAGAAAGGATATGAAAAATACTATTTCAAAGTTATTGCAATATTTCAAAGTTGAAGTGTAGTTAGTGGTTAGAGTTTGCGTTTATTATATTGCTAAAAATACAAAAGATTTAAGTGATACTTTGTGCGAAGAACAGATTGGGTTGGTTAATTATTTTGGTGTTAAGTTAGGGTTTGTAAATTTAATGTCAAAGGGCATAAAAGAAGCTCAAAGGCAGAATCAAAGCGAATCGCAGGAGATTTACACTAAGGAATTTTTAAAAGTTTTCAGAGAAAAAGACTATAAAATATCACTCTCTCCAAATGGAAAAAAAGTAGATTCAATTAAATTTGCAAATTACCTAAAAGACAAGTCTGATATTTCATTTTTTATAGGTGGTGCTTATGGATTGAGCCATGACTTTATACAAAAATGTGATGAAAACTTATCTTTATCAGATTTAACATTTAGTCATAAAATAGCAAAAATAATACTTAGTGAGCAGATATATAGGGGATTTTGTATTTTGAATAATCACCCATATCATAAATAAAGGATGAGGAATGCGTAAGAGGGAGTTGGATAACTTCAAGAAACTTTTGATGAACAATAGACAAATGATATTGGAAAACAATAAACAACACAAGCTAGATATGGAGTATGCAAACACACAAAAAGGAGATGAAGCAGATTGTGTGGCAATGAGCATTGCACATGTGCTTGATAGTTCTATTTTTGAAAAGCACAAAAAAGAATTAGAACTTATAGATAGAGCATTGGATAAGATAGATGATGGTGATTATGGGATTTGTGAAATGTGCGATGAACCAATATCGCTTCAGAGATTAAAAGCAAAACCACATGCAAAATATTGTATAGTGTGTAGAGAGATTATCGAAAAGAAAGAAAAGGATATGCAGTGAAATTTAAATATTATTTTGGTGCTTCGTTATTTTTCATTATTATTCTTGGGCTTTATGTATATAGTCTAAGTGGATATAGTTATAGCTATAATGTGCCGTTTATGGATAGTGTCATAACTCTTCCTATTGCAGTTTGGTTTGTGATACCTATTTTTTTGTTTTTCATTGTTGTTGTCTTTTTAGAGATAGGTGGTAGCTTTAGGCTATGGCAAAAGAGACAAGCATATAAAAATGATTATAAATTATTATTAACTCAAATTGAATCTCAAATTTTAAACAAAGAATTTCCGTTAAAGCAACCAAAAATGAACCGCTATAAAGCACTATCTATAATTTTGCATAATTTAACATTTGATATAAAAGATGGTGTTCCATTAAAGAGTGGTGATGAGAGACTAGATGAGCTAATAGCTTTACTTGGTGATGTGAAGCGTGGTGAGTATGTGAATCTAAAAAAATTTAATCCAAATAATGATTCTTCGTTTATTAGACAAAATACATTAAATGAGATTCATATTGATAACAAGTTTGCAATTGAGGTTTTAAAAAAATCAATATATAAAGATGAAATAAAGCTTGAGGCATTCAAAAAACTTCTAGAGACAGAGCCAAATGACGCAAAGAGATTTTTAAATGAAGTTAAGTTTGATAAAAATACAGCTGATTTTGTAATGGAGCTGTGCAAAGCAGGTAAAATTGATCTATCTAATGAAGAGATTGCCAAGATCTGTATGAGTGTAGGTTATAGTAAAGATAACTATGTATCATTGGCACATAAATTAAAAGAAAGATATGAACCACCAGTTTGGGTTGGTATATTTGAATCTTTATCGTCAAAAGATGAAAATGCAGAGTTATCTTATATGTATGTGTTATTAGAGTTAGAAATGATTGATGAGGCAAAAGAAAGATTAAACACACATGCGCAAAACGAGTTTATAAATCTAAGAGCTTATATGGATCTAAAAACTCTTGGCAAAAAATATCCACTTGAGTTATTCTTGAAACTATAAGCAAACTTTATAGTTTTTTTGGTTTAAATATGCCTTATAAACTTTATTAAGGAGTAGGGTATGGAGTATAGAATTGAACATGACACTATGGGAGAGATTAAAGTTCCAAACGATAAATATTGGGGGGCACAGACAGAGAGAAGCTTTGAAAACTTCAAAATAGGCGTTGAAAAAATGCCTAAAGCTTTAATATATGCTTTTGCAAATCTAAAAAGATCATTAGCAGTTGTAAATAATAGTCTTGGAAAATTACCTGATGATAAAAAAGAAGCTATAGTTAAGGCTTGTGATGAAATAATCGCTGGTAAATTTGATGATAATTTCCCTCTTGCAATATGGCAGACAGGTTCAGGGACGCAAAGTAATATGAATCTAAATGAAGTAATTGCAAATCGTGCTACAGAGATTATGGGCGGTGATTTTAGAAAAGAAAAGTTAGTTCATCCAAATGATCATGTAAATATGAGTCAAAGCTCAAATGATACATTCCCAACAGCTATGAGTATAGTATCTGTTGAGCAGGTAGAAAAGAAACTTATACCTGCCATTGATGAGCTAATTGCGACATTCAAAAAGAAAGTAGAAGAATTTAAAAACATAATTAAAATTGGTAGAACTCACTTGCAAGATGCTACACCACTTACTTTGGGGCAAGAATTTAGTGGTTACTTATCTATGCTTGAGCATTCAAAAGTACAGATTTTAGCTACTTTACCAACTTTAAGAGAGTTAGCAATAGGTGGAACTGCAGTTGGAACTGGGCTCAATGCACACCCGCAGTTAAGCGAGAAAGTAAGTGAGGAGCTAACTAGACTTTTGGGTATAAACTTTGTATCAAGCCCAAATAAATTTCACGCACTAACAAGTCATGATGCTATCACAACAACCCATGGTGCTATGAAAGCATTAGCAGCAAATTTAATGAAAATAGCAAATGATATTAGGTGGTTATCAAGTGGTCCTAGATGTGGATTAGGAGAGATAAGAATTCCAGAAAATGAGCCAGGAAGTTCAATTATGCCAGGTAAGGTTAATCCTACACAATGTGAAGCTATTACTATGGTAGCAGTGCAAGTTATGGGGAATGATGCTGCCATTGGATTTGCAGCTAGTCAGGGTAATTTTGAGCTAAATGTATTTAAGCCAGTTATTATTTATAATTTCTTGCAAAGCTTAGATTTATTGGCAGATTCAATGCATTCTTTTAATATCCATTGTGCAGTGGGTATTGAGCCAAACTTAGAAAAAATAGACCATAATCTTCATAACTCATTAATGCTTGTTACAGCATTGAATCCTCATATAGGATATGAAAATGCAGCTAAAGTAGCAAAAAATGCACATAAAAAAGGAATCTCACTTAAAGAAAGTGCAAAAGAATTGGGGCTAATAAGCGAAGAAGATTTTAATAAATATGTAGATCCTAGTAAAATGATAGGTTAGTGGGGATTCCGCTACCTACCTTTTATATCTAGTTCTTGTTCTTCTTCTTGTATTGATTTTATTATCTCTTCATACATTTCTAGTGATAGCTTTGCTTCTTTTTCATCTATCTTGCCCATTACATACCCTATGTGTAATAGCACGAAATCACCAACATTAACTTCTTCTTGCATTAAGTCTAAACTTGCTTCCCTACTTACGCCTAGTGTATCAAGTGTTGCGGTGTTTGTTTCTTTGTTTATTGATATTACTTTAGAAGGTATGGCTAGACACATAGTTTTCTCCTTTTTGTTCTTGTAAAAATTTACAAAACTCTCTAATTGAATCTTTGTTATCTTTTGAGATAAAAAATAAAGGTATATCCTTTTTTATTTTTGCTAAATCGCTTTTTACTTGTTCTATTTTGAAGTTAAAATAGTCTTTTAGGTCATATTTGGAAATTAGCACAGCATCAGCACATAAAAACATAGTTGGATATTTTAAAATCTTATCATCACCTTCTGGAGTGGATAGAAGCACTATATTCATGTTTGCCCCCAAGTCATAACTAGCAGGACAGACTAAATTTCCTACATTTTCTATAAATAAAAACTCTTGTATTTTTTCTATTTTTTGTAGTTGCTCTATGGATTCTTGCACCATTTTTGCTTCTAAATGACATGCATCGCCTGTTGTTATTTGATGTGCATTAATGCCAAATATCTTTAATCTATCAGCATCTCTATTTGTTTGCAAATCTCCCTCTACAACGCTAAAGTTTAGCATTTTGTTTTCTGCTATGCATTCAAGTAGAGTTGTTTTGCCACTTCCAGGTGAGCTCATTAGGTTTATTGTAAATATGTCGTTTGATTTATAAAATTCTCTAAGTTTTGAGGCTTCAATATCGTTTTTTGAAAGTATCCTTGTCGTTACTTCAACTATTTTTTTATCCATTATATGTCCTAATTTTTGGTAAATTTTATCAAAATTAATAAAAAAATGTTATTATCAGCCACTTTATTAATTTAGGATTTATAATGATACAAGTATCTAATGAGGCAAATTTGCCAACAAAATATGGTGATTTTAAGATTCAAAGTTTTAGAGAAACAAAAAAATGTAATGAAAATTCATGCTATGTTGATCATTTGGTGATAAAGAGTAAGAATCTATCTGATAATCCACTAGTTCGTGTGCATTCAGAATGTCTAACTGGAGATGTGTTAGGTAGTTTGAAATGCGATTGTGGTGGCGAGCTTGAAATGGCTTTAAAGATGATAATAGATGATGGAATGGTAATTTACCTTAGACAAGAGGGTCGAGGTATTGGTTTGTTTAATAAGATTAATGCATATGCTTTGCAAGATGAAGGACTAGATACGGTTGAGGCAAACTTGAAGCTTGGTTTTAAAGAAGATGAGAGAGATTATAGTGTTGTAGAAGAGATTTTTAAGTTTTATAAACTAAAAAAAATAAGGCTTCTTACGAATAATCCAAGCAAGATTTCTGTGTTTTCTAATATGATAGAAGTTACAAGAGAGCCTATTATTGTGCAGTGCAACAAACATAATAGTCATTATTTAGAGATAAAAAAAGAAAAAATGGGACATCTTTTATGAGAGAAAAGATAGAGTATGATGAGGCGTTGAATCTTTTAGAAGATTCTAAAGTTGAGATTCTAGGTAGAGAGAGAGTGTTTTTGCATGATGCATTAAATAGAATCTTAGCAGATGACATCTATGCAACTATAAATATGCCACAAGTGCCACTATCTAGTATGGATGGATATGCTATTTCAAGTAAATTTAAAAACCATGCAGAGTTTGTAGTATTAGACGATAATCCTGCTGGTAAGGATATAATTCCTACTATTCCACTAGAATCCCCAATTGCTATTAAGACATTCACTGGTGCAGCTATGCCACATGGAGCTGATATTTTAGTCCCCATTGAAAATGTAGAGGTTATTGGAGACAAGATAAAGATTCTAAAATGCAGTGAAGTTGGAGAATTTATAAGAGATATTGGGACAAATTACAAAAAAGGTGAGAAGCTTCTAAGCAAGGGAACTAGTCTAAATGCAAATTATATTGGGTTGTTGGCAAGTTTGAATTGTGTATTTGTCAATGTGTATGAGAAGCCAAAAGTTGGTATTTTAGTTAGTGGTGATGAGATTTTAGAGCTTGGAGAGCAAAGTAGTTTGGAGAATAGAATCTACAATGCAAATGGGCATTTGCTATATGCAAAAGTAAAGGAATATGGCGGAATCCCAAAGCTATATCCAATACTAAAAGACAATAAAGAGCTAATAGAAGAATCCTTGCAAGATGCACTTAAGAGTTGCGATTTAGTTGTCTCAACAGGTGGAGCTAGTGTTGGGGATTATGACTTTATTAGCAAGATAGCACATGAGAGAAAAGAAGAAGTTATCTTTAAGGGTGTGAAAATCAAGCCCGGTCAGCATGTGCTTTATGCTAGATTCTTTGGTAAGCATTTTTTTGGGCTTCCGGGATTTCCTAATGCAACTTTGGTTACTTTTGAGCTTTTTGTAGTTGAGATTTTGCTTAAAATGTGCGGAAGTACAATGCAAAGGTTAGTACTTAGAGTTCCGCTTGGAGTTGATATAACAAAGAAAGATAAAAGATTAGAGCTTCGTGTGTGTAATGTAGTGGAAAAAGATGGTCAGTTTTGCATTAATTTTGATGGTAAGAAGGATTTTTTGAGTGCTATTTTGAACAATTTTTGTCCGATTACTTCATGTAAGATAGGGCTTGTTGTGTTAAGAGAAGAAGAATATAAAAAAGATTCAGTTGTTGAGGTTATTATGCTTGGATAATTATCATATTGCATTTAATAGTGATGAAAATTATATTCCATATCTATCAGTGCTTATTACTTCAATGGTTTATTCTGCTAATCGTGTAGATAAGCCATTTTGTTTTCATATTCTTATGGATAAATTAAGTGAAAATATAAAAGAAAAACTAGAAACTATGATTTTGGAATTATCAAAAATATATCATTGTAGTTTGGAGATTCATATAATTAGCGATGAAGTATTTGCTAGATATGAAGTGCCAAAGTTAAATGGAAACTATCTAGCTTACTATCGTTTGCTAATAGGTAGTGTGCTAGAAGGGATTCCTAGTGTATTGTATTTAGATGTTGATATGCTGTGTTTGTGTGATATTAGAGAGATTTTTTCATATTTGGAGGTAATGAGAGAAAAAGGGCTCGTGTGTGGGGTTGTTTATGATTATATAAATAATAATAGAAGGCTAGTATCAAAGAATGATGAATTACCTAGTATATGTGGTGATTATGCTAAGACATATTTTAACTCTGGTATGTTACTTGTTGATTTGGATTCTTGGAGAAAGTTGGGCATTGAGCAAGAATCTTTAATGATAGCTAAAAATTATAATCTAAAAGAACATGACCAAAGCATTTTAAATGCTTCTTTATTACATAAGACGCTAAAGCTTCCTTTAAGATACAATCTTTTGGTGTATATGTATATTAATGCAAATACGCTAGAGCACAAAAAGCCAAATATTGCATATACAAAAGAAGAGCTAAGTGAGAGTTTGGCAAATCCATGTATTTTGCACTTTTATACACACCATAAGCCTTGGGTGGATTCAAAGATTTATGTAGATTTGAAGGGTAATTTTTTAGGGCATTATTGGTGGGATATGGCTTGTAAGACACCTATATTTTGTAGTGAATTAGAGAAATTAAGACAAGTAGCAGATGAAAATAAAGTTTTTCAAGTGAGTTTAGGATTCATGTTATATAAATTAACTAGAATCTCTTTCGTGTTTTCACCTATTATTGTGCCTATTGTTACATGTATATATATAATGTTGAACAAAACTATAAACAAACAAATACCAAATAATCTTTATAATATTTCATATGAGATAGGTAAGGCTGGTATTTACGCACACAATAAAAGAAAAAAAGGAAAATATTTCTCACTACCATTTAAGATTTTAAATATGGTTAAAAAATATTAAGAAAAAAGCTAATATTAAAGCTTGAAGCAGTAATTATGTCGGGCTTATATGATGTGTATTTAATTTATTAAATGGGACTACCTCATATGGTGTCCCTAGATTCTCTCCTATAAAACTTTGATTTAGGCTTATTATTATGAATTTTTCACAAAATTCTCTTTCTTTGCTTATTTTGTTTAGCTTAGATTCTAGTATATGGTTTTGAATAAATGGCATACATACGATTCCTAGAGAGTATTTTGGTATGTAAAAATCTATTTTATCAGTATAAAAAATTGTGTTTATATCTCCATTTAGATACTCATATAGAATCTCTAAAAAAACCATATTTTCAAAAAGTGCAGAGAAATTTCTATCAAAACTTATAGTGTTTTTTAATGTGAAGTCATAGAAATATAACTTTTTTGCTGCAGAACTATGGTCTAGCTTTTCTAATAAAAATAAAGTTTTGCTATCTTGCAAGAATTTAGTATAGCTATAAAATCTGTCTTTACTGATTTTTCCTTCTTTTTTTAGCTTTGTATATATTTGGTGAGTTGATACTTTAGAGCCTAAATGCAAGATTAGATTTTTCAAAATCCAAAAATTAGATTCGTTATTTGCAAGTGTGTGTAAAAATTCTATTTTTTTATATTCCTTTAGAGATTCTCCTTCTAATAAATTGCCGTATTTTAGATAGTTTGTTAGAGATTCTTCACTGCTGTATTTGTGTATTTTGCTATATTCTTTAAATGTAATTGGTGGCATTTCAATATTGGTAAAATCATGTATATTATGCGGTGTTTGGCTTATTATTATTGTTTTATTTATGTTTGGTATTTTTTGTATTTGATTATTAAATGAATCTAGTATTAATAGTTGTATATCCATTTTATTGCAAAAACTATCCAATTCTTCTATGTCTTTTTGTGGATTGAATTTTGGGTTATTTAAATTTATATATATTTTGTTGTGCTCAAAATTATTGAAGTAATTTAGGATAAAGTCAGTTTTTCCTGTGTTTTTTGCCCCATATAATATGGTTTTATCATGTAGCTTTATGTTTGTTTTTCTATGTATTTTTGATATATTTTTTGGATATTGTTCGAATAACTTTTCTAAAATCATAATACCACCTCTATGTTTGTCGTATTTTATATTCTTCCTTTTAAAAAGGAAATAAAATGTCAAAATGTATTGCAAAATTATAGTTATATGTATATAATTTCAGCTTCCAAAACGATTTTAACATCACTTTGTTGATGAGTTCTTTTAAGGAAAATTCATGGAAAAAATTAGATTAAAATTAAAAGCTTATGATCATAGGGTGCTTGACCGCTCTATCGTGTCTATTGTAGAGGCTGTTAAAAGAACAGGAGCTGAAATAAGAGGTCCTATTCCATTGCCTACAAAAAAGAGAAGATACACAGTTTTGAAATCTCCTCACATCAATAAAGATTCAAGAGAGCAGTTTGAAATTCGTGTTCACACTAGAATCATAGATATCGTTTCTGCTACACCTGAAACCGTAGATAGTCTAACAAAGCTAGATATGGCACCAGAAGTGGATGTAGAAGTGCGTTCAATGGGTCAATAAGGGGTATAGATGGAATTTTTAGTAGAAAAAATTGGAATGAGTAGAACTATTGCTAAGCCTAGCATTCCAGTTACATTATTAAAGGTAAAGCAAGTTAAAGTTTGCGAAGTGTTGGGAAATAATAGAGCTATAGTTGCATATCAACAAGGTAAAACTATAAACAAATCTATCATGGGACAACAAAAGAAATATAGTCTAAGTAAAGAATTTAATAGATTTATGACTATTGATGTTAGTAACACAGAAGCTGGAGACTTGGATCTATCTGGGTTAGAATCTGCCAAGAGAGTTAAGGTATCTTTTAATACCAAAGGTAGAGGATTTAGCGGTGTTATGAAAAGATGGAATTTCCAAGGTGGTCCTGGAGCACATGGTAGTAGATTCCACAGAGCGCCGGGTTCTATAGGTAATCGTGAATGGCCGGGTCGTGTTCAACCGGGTAAGAAAATGGCAGGACATTACGGAAATGAAAAAGTAACAGTTCAAAATGAAATTGTGTCTTTTGATAAAGAGCAAGGTGTATTGGTGTTAAAAGGTTCTGTTCCGGGGTTTAATGGTGCATTTGGCAAGATAAAGGTTGTAAAATGAGTAAAGCTATTATTTTAGATAAAAATTTAAAGAAAAGCGGTGAGATTGACTTGCCAGAGAGCTATAAAAGCATAAACTCTCATAACCTATACCTATATGTTAAATCTTTTTTAGCGTCAATTAGAGCTAATAATGCTTTAGCTAAAACTAGAGGTAATGTTAGCGGTGGTGGCAAAAAGCCATGGAGTCAAAAAGGTGGTGGTAGAGCTAGAGCTGGTAGTATAACTTCTCCTGTGTTCGTTGGCGGTGGTGTATCTCATGGTCCTAGCAACAATAGAAACTACAATCTAAAAGTAAATAAAAAGCAAAAAAAACTTGCATTGCAATATGCATTACAAGAAAAAGCAAATAACGGAACTTTATTTGTAGTAGATAAGATTCAAATAGAAAGCGGTAAAACAAAAGATGCTTACTCTATGTTTAAATCATTAGAGCAAAAAAATACATTATTTGTATCAGCATTATTTGATGAAAAAACTTTCTTGTCATTTAGAAATATTAAAGATTGCTATTTGATTGATGGTGCTGAGCTAAATGCGTATTTGGTTGCTACATTTAGATCAGTTGTGATTGAAAAATCGCTTTTTGAATCTATTACTAAAGAGGATTAAGTATGGCAAGTATTACAGACATTAAATCAATAATGTATACAGAAAAATCTCTTCAGCTTCAAGAGCAAAGCGTATTAGTTGTTCAAACTTCACCAAAGTTAAGCAAGACACAACTAAAAGAGGTTTTTAAAGAATATTTTGGTGTTACTCCACTTTCTATTAACTCTTTAAGACAAAGTGGAAAAGTGAAAAGATTCCGTGGCGTTATCGGTAAGAGAAGCGATTTTAAGAAATTCTATGTGAAGCTTCCAGATGGTGCTAAAATAGAATCTTTGGCAGTATAAGGGGTGAGTGATGGCAATTAAAACATATAAACCATATACGCCTAGCAGAAGGTTTATGAGCAACCTTAGTTCAGAAAACATAACTGCTAAGCCAAGCGTTAGAAAATTATTAGTAAAGCTTCCTGTTCATGCTGGAAGAAATAACAATGGTAGAATTACAAGCAGACACAAAGAGGGTGGTGCTAAGAAGCTATATAGAATTATAGACTTCAAAAGAAACAAGTATAATATAGAAGGCAAGGTAAGTGCTATAGAATACGATCCATATAGAAACTGCAGAATCGCTCTTATTACTTACAAAGATGGTGAGAAGAGATATATCATTCAGCCTAGCGGACTTAGTGTTGGTGACATGGTTATTGCAGCTGAAGGTGGGCTTGATATTAGACTTGGTTATGCTATGAAGTTAAAGAATATTCCAATAGGAACTGTTGTTCATAATATAGAATTACACCCGGGTCATGGTGGTCAGTTAGCTAGAAGTGCAGGTGCTAGTGCACAACTAATGGGTAGAGAAGGCAAGTATTCAATACTTAGAATGCCAAGTGGTGAGATGAGATACATTTTGGGTGAATGTATGGCTACAATCGGTGTTGTTGGTAATGAGGATTTTGCAAATATTTCTATTGGTAAAGCAGGAAGAAATAGACATAGAGGTATAAGACCTCAAACTAGAGGTTCTGCTATGAACCCTGTAGATCACCCACATGGTGGTGGTGAAGGTAAAACTGGTTCAAGTGGGCACCCTGTTTCTCCTTGGGGTATGCCAGCAAAAGGTTACAAAACAAGAAGAAAGAAAGCAAGCGATAAGCTTATTATTTCAAGAAGAAAAAAATAAGGAATACAAATGGCTAGATCAATTAAAAAAGGTCCTTTTGTAGATGAGCATTTGATGAAGAAAGTTATCAAAGCTAAAGAAACAAAAGACAATAAACCAATTAAAACATGGTCAAGAAGAAGCACGATCATACCTGATATGATTGGAATTACTTTTAATGTTCATAATGGTAGAGCATTTGTTCCTGTGTATGTAACAGAAAACCATGTTGGCTACAAGTTAGGTGAATTTGCACCAACTAGAACTTTTAAGGGACACAAGGGAAGTGTCCAAAAGAAAATAGGTAAGTAAGGGGATAATATGAGTAAAGCATTATTAAGATATATTCGCCTCTCACCTACTAAAGCTAGACTTATAGCTAGGGAAGTGCAAGGAATGAATGCGGAACTTGCAATAGCTTCGTTAGAGTTTATGCCAAACAAAGCAGCAAGAATCATATCTAAAGTTATTGCATCAGCAGTTGCAAATGGTGGTTATGAGGCTGAAAATGTGGTTATCTCATCTTGTAGAGTGGATGCTGGTCCTGTGCTAAGAAGATTTACTCCAAGAGCTAGAGGTAGAGCTACTCCAATTAGAAAACCAACTTCACATATTTTAGTTGAAGTTACAGAAAAGAAATAAGGATAAGCGATGGGTCAAAAAGTTAATCCAATAGGTCTAAGACTTGGAATCAATAGAAATTGGGAATCTAGATGGTTTCCTTCATTTGCTGATGCACCACAAAATATAGCTGAAGACCACAAAATTAGAAAATTCCTAAAAAAAGAGCTTTACTATGCTGGTGTTAGTGATATTCTAATTGAAAGAACAGCAAAGAAAATAAGAGTAACAGTTGTTGCTGCAAGACCGGGTATTATCATAGGCAAGAAGGGTGCTGATGTAGAAAAGCTAAAAGATTCTTTAAAGAAAATAGTAAATAAAGATATTTTTATTAATATTAAAGAAGTTAAAAAGCCACAAAGTAATGCACAATTAGCTGCTGAGAGTGTAGCTACTCAACTTGAAAGAAGGGTTGCTTTTAGAAGAGCTATGAAAAAAGTTATGCAGGGTGCTATAAAATCTGGTGCTAAGGGAATTAAAGTTAAAGTCTCTGGTAGATTAGCAGGTGCAGAGATGGCTAGAACAGAGTGGTATATGGAGGGCAGAATCCCACTTCATACACTAAGAGCAAAGATAGATTATGGCTTTGCTGAAGCACTTACTACTTATGGAAATATAGGTGTTAAAGTATGGATATTTAAAGGTGAAGTGTTGCAAAAAGGTTTCCATAATGAAAAGCAACATGAAGAATCTGAAGATAAAGCTAGACCAGCTAGAAAAAGAAGGGGGCAATAATTATGTTAATGCCAAAAAGAACAAAATATAGAAAGCAAATGAAAGGCAGAAATAGAGGAAAAGCTTTTCGCGGTAATTCGTTGGCTTTTGGTGAATATGGCATAAAAGCTATTGAACATGGAAGAATCGATTCTCGCCAAATTGAAGCAGCTCGTATTGCTATGACGCGTGCTACAAAAAGAACTGGAATGGTTTGGATTAGAGTATTCCCAGATAAACCACTAACTGCTAAACCTCTTGAAACTCGTATGGGTAAAGGTAAAGGTGCAGTTGATAAGTGGGTTATGAATATTAAGCCGGGAAGAATCATATATGAAATGGGTAGCGTTGATGAGGCACTAGCTAGACATGCTTTATCTCTAGCACAAAGCAAACTCCCTTTTAAAACAAAAATTGTAACTAGAGAGGGCGAAAATGAAATATACTGATATTAATACAAAAAATATAGAAGAGTTAAATAGTCTTTTAAAAGAGAAAGAATCTTTAATGTTTGAATTAAGATTAAAATTAAAAACTATGCAACTTACAAATTCAAGTGAAATAAGAGTGGTTAGAAAAGACATAGCTAGAATCAAAACTGCTCTTAATGAAAAAAGGAGGGCATAATGGCAACTAAAAGTGAGCCACATAAGAGAATAATTGCCGGCAGAGTAGTTGCTAAGTCTGGTGATAAAAGTGTAGCTGTTCTTGTTGAGAGAAGAGTTATACACCCAAAATATAGAAAAATAGTTAAGAGATTCAAAAAGTATATAGTGCATGATGAGAACAATAGCGTTAAAGTTGGTGATGTTATTGAGGCAATCGAGTGTAAGCCAATTTCAAAAAGAAAGGCATTTACATTGCATAATGTTGTATCTGTAGGAGTTGAGCTATGATCCAAAGTTTTACTAGATTAAATGTTGCTGATAATAGTGGTGCAAAAGAAGTTATGTGCATCAAAGTTCTAGGTGGTAGCAAAAGAAGATATGCTACTATTGGAGATGTTATTGTTGTTTCTGTTAAAAAAGCACTTCCAAATGGCAAGGTAAAAAAAGGTCAAGTTGTAAAGGCTGTTGTTGTTAGAACAAAAAAAGAAATCCATAGAGAAGATGGTGCTTTAATTAGGTTTGATGATAATGCAGCAGTTATCCTAGATAGCAAAAAAGAACCTATCGGAACTCGTATTTTTGGACCAGTTGGTAGAGAGATTCGTTATGCTAATTTTATGAAAATAGTTTCACTAGCACCGGAGGTATTGTAATGGTTAAATGCAAAATTAAAAAAGGTGATATGGTAGAAGTTATTACCGGTGATGATAAGGGCAAGAAAGCTAAGGTTTTGCGTGTATTGCCAAAAAATTCTCAAGTTGTTGTTGAGGGTTGCAAGGTAGCAAAAAAAGCAGTAAAACCAAGTGATAAGAATCCAAAAGGTGGTTTTATTAGCAAAGAAATGCCTATTCATATTTCAAATGTTAAAAAAGCGGAGGATTAATAAATGTTTCAACTAAAAGCCGCATATAAAAATGAGATTAGAGCAAAGTTGGCAAAAGAGCTTGATATAAAAAATCCTATGCTATTACCAAAGCTTGATAAGATAGTTATTAGTGTTGGTGCTGGTATGTATGCAAAGGATACTAAAATCATGCAAAACATAGCAGATACGATTTCTTTGATTGCTGGACAAAAGGCAGTTATTACTTCTGCTAAGAAATCTGTTGCAGGTTTTAAAATGAGAGAAGGTATGCCAATTGGTGTTAAGGTTACTCTAAGAGGCAATCAAATGTATAACTTTTTAGAGAAGTTAATTGTTATTGCATTACCTAGAGTTAAAGACTTTAGAGGTATTCCTAGAAATGGGTTTGATGGTAGAGGGAATTATAGTTTTGGTATTAATGAGCAACTTATTTTCCCTGAAGTAGTTTATGATGATATTATGGTAAGTCATGGTATGAATATAACTTTTGTTACTAGTGCTACAAACGATAAAGATGCGTTTGCTTTACTAGAATCTTTTGGCTTACCTTTTGCAAAAGGAAGAGTAAATGGCTAAGAAATCTATGATTGCTAAAGCGGCTAGAAAGCCTAAATTTAAAGTTAGAGCATATACTAGATGCTCTATTTGTGGAAGACCACATTCTGTTTATAGAGATTTTGGTATTTGCCGTGTTTGTCTTCGAAAAATGGGTAATGAGGGTTTGATACCCGGACTTAGAAAAGCAAGTTGGTAAGGGGAAGAGATGGTAAATGATATTATTGCAGATTCATTAACAAGAATTAGAAATGCAAGCATGAGAAGATTGGACACGACTACTTTGTATTATGCAAAAGTTGTTGTATCTATTTTAGATGTATTTCAGGCTAAGGGATTCATTGAGGGCTATAAGGTTGTTGAAAAAGATAAAAAGCAATCGATTAATGTTGTTTTAAAATACGATGAAAGAGGTCGTTCAGTTATCAGCGAAATAACTAGAATCTCAAAACCCGGAAGAAGAGTGTATAAGGCTAGAAATGAATTAAAAAGATTCAAAAATGGCTATGGAACAATTGTGGTTAGCACTTCTAAGGGTGTTATCGCAAATGATGAAGCTTATAAAGCCAATGTAGGTGGCGAAGCTTTATGTAGTATTTGGTAGGAGAAGTTTATGTCAAGAGTTGGAAAAAAACCTATTAGCATTCCAAGTGCTGTATCTGTTAGTATAGAAGGAAGCAAAATAGTTTTTAAGAATAGTAAGCTAACAAAAGAGTTGGAGACTTACAATCGTGTTGGTATTGAATTTAAAGATGGCAGTTTAAGCTTTTCTCTAAATGGCAATAGTGCACAAGATAGAGCTTATTGGGGAACTTATAGAGCTTTAGCAAATAATATTGTAATAGGTTTAACAGATGGTTTCACAAAGCAATTAGAGATAAATGGTGTTGGTTATAAAGCTGCTATTAAGGGCAAGGTTTTAGAATTAGCATTAGGTTTTTCTCATCCTATAAATTATGATATTCCAGATGGTGTAGAGATCGTTGTTGATAAGAATCTTATAACAATAAAAGGTTCTGATAAGCAACAAATAGGTCAAATCGCAGCTGAAATTAGAGAGTTTAGACCACCAGAACCATACAAAGGTAAGGGTGTGAAATATGTAGAAGAGCATATTATCCGCAAAGCTGGTAAAACTTCTAAAAAATAAGGATAGGACATGACAAGTAAAATCATTAAACGAAAAAGAAGTTTGAGAATTAAAAGAAAGTTAAGGATTCGCTCTAGAATACATGGTGATTCTATAACCCCTAGATTAAGTATTTTTCGCTCAAATAGATATTTCTACGCACAGGCTATTGACGATGTAAATGGTGTAACTTTAGCTAGTGTTGATGGTAAGAAAATGGGTCTAAAAAACAATAAAGATGATGTAAAGAAAATAGCTTCTTCTCTGGCTGATAGCTTGAAAAAGGCAAAGATTGAAAAGGTTATTTTTGATAGAAATGGATATTTATATCATGGTGTTGTTGCAAGTTTTGCAGATTCGCTTCGCGAAAATGGAATTAGTTTGTAGGGGATAAGATGGAAATTAATAGAGAAGATTTTAAAGAAGTTGTTGTAAATATAGGGCGTGTTACTAAGGTTGTAAAAGGTGGTAGAAGATTTAGATTCAATGCTTTAGTAGTAGTTGGTAATAAAGATGGTCTTGTTGGGTTTGGACTTGGCAAGGCCAAGGAAGTTCCAGATGCTATAAAAAAGGCTATTGATGATGCTTTTAAAAATATTATTAAAATAAATATAAAGGGCACTACAATAGCACATGATGTCCAAGAAAAATACAATTCTAGTATTATTTTATTGAAGCCTGCTAGTGAGGGTACTGGAGTGATTGCAGGTGGTTCTGTAAGACCAGTTTTAGAAATGGCAGGAATCAAAGATATTCTTACAAAATCGCTTGGTTCAAATAATCCTTACAATGTTGTAAGAGCAACAATTGATGCATTGGCTAAAGTAAAAGCATAAGGAGATTTTATGGGTTTAGAGAATTTGGCTCCTGCAAAAGGTAGTGTAAAGAAAATTAAAAGAGTTGGTAGAGGTCAAGGTAGCGGTATGGGAAAAACCTCTACAAGAGGTGGCAAGGGACAAACTGCTAGAACTGGTTCAAAACAAAAAAGAGGTTTTGAAGGTGGTCAGCAACCATTGCAAAGAAGATTGCCTAAAGTTGGTTTTAAAAGCAGGGTTGTAAAACCTTATGTTATTAATGTTGAAACAATAAAGGGTATAGATTCTTTGAATGAAATAACATTTGAAAGTATAAGAACAATACATAAATTCCCTACTTATACAAACAAGATAAAGTTAATAGGAGCTAATGCTAAAAATCTTGCTTCTAAAATTAAAGATGAGAGAATTAGTACAAGCGGACAAAAATAATGGATAAAACTATTGTTAATAAAATCTTGATTACACTTGGCTTTTTATTGGCTTATAGGGTTTTGGCTTATGTGCCAGTTCCCGGTGTTGATACTGCTGTTATAAAATCATTTTTTGATAGCAATGCTTCAAATGCACTTGGCTTATTTAATATGTTTAGCGGTAATGCTGTTGAGAGACTTAGTGTGATATCATTAGGTATTATGCCATACATTACAGCTTCTATTATAATGGAATTATTAGCAGCTACATTTCCAAATCTCGGAAATATGAAAAAAGAACGAGATGGAATGCAAAAATATACTCAAATAATAAGATATGTTACTATTGTTATAACTCTAATACAGGCAGTTGGTGTATCTATAGGATTGAGAAGTATTGGTGGTGGTGCTAATGGTGCGATAATTATAGATATGAATCTATTTATTGCTATTTCTGCTATATCTATGTTGTGTGGAACAATGTTGCTTATGTGGATTGGAGAACAAATTACGCAAAGAGGCATTGGTAATGGTATAAGCTTAGTTGTATTTGGTGGTATTATATCTGGTCTTCCTAGTGCTATTTTTGGAACATTTAATCTAGTAAATACAAATCAAATTAGTTGGGTTGTGCTTTTGTTTATATTTGCAATAATTTTGGTAACGGTACTATGTATCATTTATGTAGAGCTTGGAGAAAGAAGAATACCAGTATCATATTCAAGAAAAGTAGTTATGCAAAATCAAGATAAACGAATTATGAATTACATTCCAATTAAGATGAATCTTAGCGGAGTTATACCTCCTATTTTTGCTTCTGCTGTATTGATGTTTCCTAGCACAATTTTACAATCTTCAACCAATGACATAGTCTTAAAGATAGCTGATTACTTGAATCCAAATAGTTACTCATATAATGTTTTGATGTTTTTGTTTGTTATGTTTTTTGCTTATTTTTATGCTTCAATTGCATTTAATCCAAAAGATATTTCCGAAAATCTAAAGAAACAAGGTGGATTCATACCGGGGATTCGACCGGGTGAAGGCACAATGAATTTCTTAACAGATGTTGCGAACAAATTAACATTATGGGGTGCTATATATTTGGGGCTTATAGCTACTTTACCTTGGATATTGGTTAAAGCTTCTGGTGTGCCTTTCTATTTTGGAGGGACTGCAGTTTTGATTGTTGTTCAAGTAGCAGTTGATACAATGCGTAAAATAGAGGCTCAAATGTATATGAATAAATACAAAACTTTAAGTGCAGTAGGTTTGTAGTATGGCAATTGCAATACGCAAACCTAATGAAATAGAATCCATAAGAAAAGCTAGTAAAATAGTTGCTAAAACACTAAATCACATAAAAGCTCAACTCACTCCGGGACTTACTTTAAAAGAAATAGATTTTATTGGTGAAGATTTTATTAGAAAATGTGGTGGAAGACCAGCTTTTAAGGGATTATACGGCTTTAGTGGTTCTGTTTGCACATCGGTTAATGAAGTGATTATTCATGGGATTCCAAATGATTATGAGCTTAGAGATGGTGATATAGTTGGACTTGACATAGGTGTTGAGCTAGATGGTTGGTTTGGCGATGCAGCTATTACTTGTGGGGTAGGAAATATTTCACAAGAAGATTCAAAGCTTATTGCTTGTGCTAAAGATGCACTATATTTTGCAATTAGCCAAATTAAGCCGGGTATGCACTTTAAAGAGCTAAGTGAATTAATTGAGCATTTTATTTTGGATTATGGATATGTGCCTTTGTTTGGTTTTTGCGGACACGGGATAGGTAGGAAGCCACATGAAGCACCAGAGATTCCAAACTATCTTGAAGGAACTAAGGCAAAACAGGGAGATAAAATAAAAAATGGCATGGTATTTTGTATAGAGCCTATGATATGCCAGAAACAAAGTGAACCAGTTGTGCTAGATGATGAGTGGAGTGTTGTTTCTAAAGATGGTTTAAGAGGTAGTCATTATGAACATACCATAGCAGTGATTAATGGCAAAGCAGAAATTTTATCAAAGGAATAAATTTGGCTAAAGATGATGTAATAGAAGTTGATGGTATTGTAAAAGAAGCGTTGCCTAATGCCACATTTAGGGTGGAATTAGAAAATGGGCATATTATTTTATGTCATATAGCAGGTAGAATGCGAATGCATTATATAAAGATTCTACAAGGTGATAAGGTAAAAATAGAGCTAACTCCTTATAGCTTGGATAAAGGTAGAATTACCTTTAGATATAAGTAATTTTTAATAAGATTTTAAATATAATATTTGGTTTTTTATTTTAAATTTTCATAGTCGTTTGGGTGATGAATGAGCCTTTGGAGGACTATAAACTCAATGTCTAGTTTTAGAAAGCTATTTTTAGCGATTCAATAACACATTAGGAGTAAGTATGAAAGTTAGACCTTCCGTTAAAAAAATGTGTGATAAATGTAAGGTTATCAAGAGAAAAGGCGTGATTCGAGTTATATGCGAGAATCCAAAACATAAACAAAGACAAGGATAAAAAGGAAAGATAATGGCGAGAATTGCTGGTGTTGATTTACCCAAAAAGAAAAGAATAGAATATGCTTTGACCTATATTTATGGTATAGGATTAAAGACTTCAAGAGATATATTAAAAGCTGTAAATATTTCTTGTGATAAAAGGGTTCAAGACCTTGGTGAAGATGAAGTTTCTGTAATTGCAAAAGAAATTCAAACACACCATATCGTAGAGGGTGATTTACGCAAAAAAGTTACAATGGATATTAAATCTCTTATGGATTTAGGTAACTATCGTGGATTAAGACACAGAAAAGGATTACCTGTTCGTGGTCAAACTACTAAAAATAATGCTAGAACACGAAAAGGTAAGAGAAAAACTGTTGGTAGTGCATCAAAATAAGGGGTTTATATGGCAAAAAGACAAACTAATAAAAAAAGAATTGTTAAAAAGAATATAGCTAGAGGCATCATTCATATTTCTGCCGCTTTTAACAACACATGCGTAACAATTACAGATGAAATGGGAAATGTTATTTGCTGGAGCACAGCTGGTGCGTTAGGCTTTAAAGGTAGTAAAAAATCTACTCCATATGCAGCTCAACAAGCAGTCGAAGATGCAGTATCTAAAGCAAAAGAGCATGGTATAAAAGAGCTTGGAGTTAAAATACAAGGTCCAGGTAGTGGTAGAGAGACAGCTGTTAAGAGTATTGGAAGTATCGAGGGTATTAAAGTGTTGTGGTTTAAAGATGTAACACCATTACCTCATAATGGTTGTCGTGCTCCAAAAAGAAGAAGAGTGTAAGGAGAAAAAATGGCAAGATATAGAGGTCCTGTTGAAAAAATTGAAAGAAGATTTGGTGTAAATCTAGCTTTAAAAGGTGAAAGAAGATTAGCTGGTAAAAGTGCTTTAGATAAGCGTCCTTATGGTCCCGGACAACATGGTCAAAGAAGAGGAAAAATTTCAGAATATGGGATTCAGCTTAGAGAAAAGCAAAAAGCAAGAATGATGTATGGTATTTCTGAAAAGCAATTCCGTGCGATATTTGTTGAGGCTAATAGGCTTGAGGGTAATACTGGTGAAAATCTAATCAAACTAATTGAGAGAAGATTGGATAATGTAGTGTATAGAATGGGATTTGCTACTACTAGAAGATTTGCTAGACAATTAGTTGTGCATGGACATATATTGGTTGATGGCAAGAGATTAGATATACCATCAGCAAGAATTAATGTTGGACAAAAAATTGAAGTATTTGAAAAAACTAAAAAGAATCCACAAATCCAAAGAGCAATAGAGCTAACAAAACAAACAGGTATAGTTCCATGGGTTGATGTTGATCAAAATGGTGTGTTTGGTATTTTTACTAGATTGCCAGAAAGAGAAGAGGTTGTTATACCTATTGAAGAGAGGCTCATTGTTGAGTTATACTCTAAATAATAGTTTATAAGGTAGTGGTTATGAAAAGTATTAAAACTTCACCTCATACTCCAACAAGCATTAAGGTTGAAGAAACAGGAAACAATAGTATACAGATATCTGCATATCCATTTGAAGCTGGATATGCAATTACATTGGCTCATCCTTTAAGGCGTCTTTTGTTGGGTAGTTCTGTTGGTTTTGCACCTATTGCACTTCACATAGATGGTGTTTCACATGAGTTTGATTCTGTGCGAGGAATGGTGGAAGATGTATCTCATTTTATTGTAAATTTGAAATCGATAAGATTCAAAATTAAAGACGATAGTGAATTTGTTAGCGTTGATTATAGTTTTAAAGGACCTAAAGCTATCAGTGGTGCTGATTTGTCGAATGATTTGGTTGAAATCGTTACGCCAGATATGCATCTAGCTACAATAAACGATGATGCTTCTCTTAACTTTTCTATTATAATTAGAAAAGGTATAGGTTATGTTCCTAGCGAAGAGATAAGACATGATGTAGCAGAAGGCTTTATGCCACTTGATGCTTATTTTACACCTGTTACAAATGTTACTTATGTTACAGAAAATATACTCTTAGAAGATGATCCAAATTATGAGAAAGTCATTTTTAACATACAAACAGATGGTCAAATTGACCCATTAACTGCTTTTAAAAATGCATTAAATGTTATGCATAAACAAATGTCTATATTTAATACTGAACTAAGCATAGAGATTCCTAGCATTGCTTCTAGTAATGATGAAATACCAGAAAGTAAAATTATGTTGCAAACTATTGAAAGTTTAAATTTCAGTGCTAGATGTTTTAATTGTTTAGATCGTTCTGGTATTAAATATTTAGGTGAGTTAGTCTTGTTAGATGAAGAACAGATTAAAAACATAAAGAATTTAGGTAAGAAATCATTAGATGAAATTACAGCCAAGCTAGAAGAGTTGGGCTATCCTGTTGATAAAGAAATTTCTAAAGATTTACTTGCATTCCTTAAGAAAAAATTTTCAAATTAATAAAGGATAAACATGAGACATAGACATGGATACAGAAAGCTTGGTAGAACATCTTCTCACAGAAAAGCTTTGCTGAAGAACTTATCAATTGCTCTAATTGAAAGAGAGAAGATTGAAACTACTTTGCCAAAAGCAAAAGAATTGCAATCTTATTTTGAAAAATTAATTACTAGAGCTAGAAAAGGCGATAGTATGGCACATAGAATAATATTTTCTCACTTGCAAGATAAGGTTGCTGTAAAGAAAATGGTTACAGAAATAGCACCTAGATATGCAAGTAGAAATGGTGGTTATACGAAGATTATAAAAACTAGGCTTAGGGTTGGCGACGCCGCTGAGATGGCAATTATAGAGCTCGTATAATATAAAATTTAAGGAGGTAGTCATGGGAGAGAAAGAAGTTAGTCGTAGAGATTTCCTTGGTATGACTTTAGGAGGTGTAGCAGCAGTTGGAGTTGGCGCCTCTCTTGTTGCTATGAAATCTTCTTGGGATCCATTACCTAGCGTTGTTTCGGCTGGTTTTACTACGGTTGATTTGAGTAGTATGCAAGATGGGGAGTATAGACAGGTTGAATACAGAGGTAACCCTGTGTATATTATTAAAAAAACTGCAGAAATGAAAAAGTGTGAAGATAGAGATGTAGTGGTTGGAAATGCTGATTATAGTGTTGGGATTCAAATTTGCACCCACTTAGGCTGTATTCCTTCATATAGTGCTGACACAACTGAATTTCATTGTGCTTGTCATGGTGGAAAGTTTGATGCATGTGGTAAAAATACCTTCGGTCCCCCGCCAACACCAATGACTATACCGCCATTTAAGATAGATGGTCAAAAGTTAGTTCTAGGAGAAGAGGGTCCTGAGTATTTAAAGTTGGTTAATAAAGCATAGGGGGTTATAGATGGCAGAAATACGAAAAGCAGATGGAATTGTTGATTGGCTTGATCAAAGAATAGCTATAAGACCTCTAATGAAGGTTTTAATGACTGAATATTGGATACCAAAGAATATTAATTTTCTTTGGGCTATGGGCGTTGTATTGGTTGTTTTATTTACATTGCTAGTTGTATCTGGTTTGTTCTTGCTTATGTATTATAAGCCAGATACAAAACTTGCTTTTGATAGTGTAAATTACACAATTATGCAAGAGGTAGAATATGGGTGGTTATGGAGACATTTACACGCAGTTAGTGCTTCTGTTTGTTTTTTAATTATTTATATCCATATGTTTGTTGGCATTTATTATGGTTCATATAAGAAGGGTAGGGAGATGATATGGATAACAGGTATGCTGTTATTTGTTCTTTTCTCTGCAGAGGCATTTAGTGGATATATGCTTCCTTGGGGTCAGATGAGCTATTGGGCGGCAGCTGTTATTACAAACTTATTTAGTGCTATTCCAGTTATAGGACCTGATTTGGTTATATGGATTAGAGGTAACTTTATAGTCTCTGATGCTACTTTGACTAGGTTTTTTATGTTGCATGTTGTGCTGTTACCTGTAATTATTATTGCAGTTATAGTTATGCACTTTTATACATTAAGAATTCCTCATGTTAATAACGCATATGGTGAAGAGATAGACTTTGAAAAAGAAGCAGAAAAATTCAAAGCAGGTAATAAAAAAGAATCTAAAGTTATTCCTTTTTGGCCTATGTTCTTATCAAAAGACTTCTTTGTAGCTAGTTTCTTTTTGGCTATTTTGTTTTATTTAACATGTTATCACTATAGTTTTGCACTAGATCCTATTAACTTTGATCCAGCAGATCACTTAAAAACACCACCGCATATTTATCCTGAATGGTATTTCTTGTGGAGCTATGAAGTATTAAGAGGATTCTTCTTTAGTGCAGATTTGGGTCTAATAGCATTTGGTATAGCAAATGTTATTTTTGTTCTATTGCCTTGGTTAGATAGAAGCAATGTAGTTGCACCTGCACACAAGAGACCAGCATTTATGGTTTGGTATTGGGTTTTGATTGCCGATATGATTGTTTTAACTATATGGGGTAAATTACCACCAACTGGTGTTAATGCGTATATTGGATTTGTGGCTTCAATTTTATTTTTATTCTTATTGCTTGTTGCACTTCCTGTAATTACTAAGTTAGAAGCAAAAAAGAATGGTCAATAGGGGAGTAGCATGAAAGAATTTGTAGCATTAATAGTAGTTGTATTTGTTACGGGAGTTATCTATTGGGGTGTTGAGCCATTTGCTCATAGTCAAATGAATCCAAAAGTTGAACCAGCAGATTATACATTTGCTGATTTGCAACCTATAGATACAGCAAAGGGAAATATTGGTAATGGTAAAGAATTGGTGGTTGCTAATTGTATAGCATGTCATTCAATTAATAAGGAAGGTTTGGAATCACCATTTGCACCAGAAGACGCTTTAAGTGCTTATGGTGTTGTTCCGCCTGATTTATCTTCGGCTGGTTTTATTTATGAGGCTAATTTTCTTGCAAATGCTATTAAAAATATAGCAGTAGCAACAAAGCAAACTCACAAGTTTGATGGTAATCACCCTATGCCTGCGTATGATTGGATGAGCGATCAAGAAATAGCAGATATTGTGGCTTATTTGGTAAGTATAGCACCTGCTAGTATGACTAACAAAGAAGTGTTTATTGATTCTTGTGGTAGATGTCATGATGTTAGATATGATAAGTGGCAAGCAAATGGTGGCTTAAAAACTTATTTAGGTGCTAAGGTGCCTGATTTATCCATGATGATTAGAAGTAGAAATATGGATTATTTGCATACATTCATTAATGATCCTCAAAAACGACTTGCAGGAACTGCTATGCCGCGTGTAGGTTTGACAGAGAGTGCAGAGATTCAAGTTGTAAAATATATGGAAGAAGTTGGTGATAGTAAAAAGGCAGAAAGAGAATCTCTTGGTTGGAAGATGGTTTTATTTATGCTTGTTATGGGTGTGATTGCATACTTGTGGAAACGCAAAGTTTGGCATGATGCACATTAATCTTTAGAGGGCAATTTCCTCTAAAGATTCATTTTATTCTTTAAATTCATATAATATGCTTGACCTACGCTAATACCGCCATCGTTGCATGGTATTTTTTTGTTTATATAGATATTTTTGTTTGTTTGCTGTATTAGATTTGTTAGTAGTTTATTTTGAAAACAACCACCGCTAATAGCTATACATTCATACTCATTTGCATATAACTTTGAAATTTCATTAATGATATTTACAAGTGTGATATGGAATTTTTTTGCTATATCGTTTATAGATTCTTTGTTGTGTATGTCTTTTATTATTTCTAGTAATATTTCTTTTATTGAGATTGTTTGATTATTTATTTTAAAGCTATAACCATGCGTAATATTTGAAGTTTCTGCCAAACTTTCTAGTATCATTCCGCATTCACCTTCATAGCTTTGTTTGTCTACTGCATTACACAATATAGCTACCATATCAAAAAGTCTTCCAATGGAGTTGCATCGTGGCATTTTGCCACTTTTGTGTTGTTTGTAGAAAATATCTATTGCATTCTCTCCAAACTCATCTTTTAGGCTATCGATAAGTTTATGTTGAATCTGAAATACTTGATTTCCAAATGCTAAAAACAATCCTTCAAGCCCCAATCTTCTAATGTCTTTAATGGCTTTTTCTCCACCTAATAAATAGAAGTTTTCAAAAAAGGCAATTCTTCTAAATTTTAGAGGTTGTTTGGGGTCATATAATAAGAATTCTCCACCCCATATATTGCCATCTAGTCCATATCCTGTGCCATCAAATATGATTCCTAGCGTTTTTTTATTTATTTTGTTTTCTGCGATATTTGATAGTAAATGTGCGAAGTGATGTTGTATGGTGTGTAAGTTAGAGTTTTCTGTTACTAACTTTTTATTTGAATACAAAGGGTGCATGTCGGCTATAAATTCATTTATATTTGCATTATATTGCTTTGTAAATAGTCTTATTGTCTCTTTGGCGTTATTTAGTGATTCTATGTTGTATAGATCACCTAAATGTGGGCTTAGCATTGTTTTATTGTTGATATTTATGCAAAATGTATTTTTTTGTTCTGCTCCTAGTGCTATGAAGTTTTGTTCTTTATTTAGTGTGTTTATTGTGTTATTAAACCCTCTAGCTCTCCTTAGAATCTGCATTTGATTGTTGATTGCTCTAACTAGGCTATCATCAATTGGATTTATTATATCTCTATTATATGTTAGGGCATAGTCGCATACATGTTGTAATTTTTTATAAATATTTTTGAAATCTTTGATAATAGGCTCTCCACTTATATTAGCACTTGTAAAGATTAGTGGAACTTGAATCTGACTACATAATAAATGATGTATTGGCGTGTAGGGAAGTATGATACCTAGTTTATTTAAGTTTGGTGCTATTAGATGTAGTGGTATATTATGTGATTTATTTATATCACACAATACTATTGGTGCTTGTGGAGATAGCAATAACTCTTCTTCTTGTTTGCTTATTTTTGCTAGAAGTTTTGCTATGCTTATGTCTTTACACATAATGGCAAATGGTTTTGTTGGTCTTTTTTTTCTTGCTCTTAGATTCTTTATTGCTTTATTGTTTGTTGCATCACATACTAGAGTGTATCCACCAAGTCCTTTTAGGGCTATTATATGTCCATTATTTATTGCATTTATAGCATTTTGGAGTGGATTTATACTTTCTATATTTAGGCTTGAATCTAAATTGTTATAATCAAAAATTTCCGTAAAAATAAGCCTTGGACCACATTTTTTACAACAATTAATTTGAGAGTGGAATCTTCTGTTGTTTATATCATTGTATTCTTCTTTGCAATCATCGCACATAGCAAATATATCCATAGCAGTATTATCTCTATCATATGGGAGTTCTTTTATTATGCTATATCTGCCACCACAATTTGTGCAACTCGTAAATGGATATAAATATCTTTTGTTTTGTTTGTCAAATAATTCTTCTTTGCAATCATCGCACATTGCAATATCAGGTGCAATATCCGCTGTTTTTGTATCTTTGTTATCGCTTTTTTCTATTTGGAAGTTTGTATAGAGTGTATGAGACATTATAGTTTTGGTGTTTATACTCTCTATTTGTGCAGCTTGTGGTGGGTTATTAAAAGAATCTAAAAAAGATTCTATATTTTCTTTACTGCCTTGTGCTAGTATATATACGCCTTTGTTGGTATTTTTTACAAACCCATTTATATTATTATTTATAGCACTTTTATATACAAATGGTCTAAAGCCAACGCCTTGAACTATGCCTACTATTAAAACTTCTAATGTTATCATTTAGGTATTTTAACATAAAGGAATATTGTGAAAAACCTACATGGAATATATGCTATTAGCGATGAGAAACTAACCCCATATGCAATAATTAAAGAGCAATTATTAAGTGCTTGCGATGATATTGTGTGCTTTCAGCTTAGAGATAAGAGTAGTGATGATTTATCTTTAGAATCGTGGTGTGTAGAGCTTGGCGATATTTGTGCTAGTTTTGGTGTGAATTTTATTATAAATGATAGAGTTGAGTTGGCAATTAAGATGAAAAGTAATGGATTACATGTGGGGACTAAAGATAATGGAGAATTATATTCTTTAGATGAGCTAAAGTGCATTAGAGATAGGTTTCATGGAATCTTGGGTGTATCATGCTATGGAGATATAAACTTAGCTTTACAAGCAAAAAGCATAGGGGCTAATTATGTGGCATTTGGTGCATGTTTTAAATCTCAAACAAAGCAAAATGTACAACAAATAAATTTGGATATTTTTAATAAGATAGAAGGCATTAGCACATGTGCTATAGGTGGTATTTGTGCAAATAATGCAGGAATGTTAAAGAAAGCTTCCATGATAGCATCTATTAGTTATATTTGGAATGGAGATATTAAAGAAAATTTGCATAAATTGCGTAATTCTTGGGAAGAGAATGGTTGATTTTGCTTTATTGTATAATTTCAAACTTAATTACTAATGTTATAAAAGGTTTATAATGTATGTTGATTCTGCTTTAAGTTTGGTTGTGCCTTTAGTGGTTATTTTATTGGTATTAATTACAAGACAAGTTGTTTTATCGTTATTTGTCGGTATTGTGTTGGCTGGATTTATGCTAAAAGATTCATTTTTTGAATCTTTAGAGTATGTTTATAGTTCCATTTCATCAGTGTTTTATAGTGATGGTGAAGTTTCAGTTTCGTCTTTGTATGTGTTTTTGTTTTTGGTTTTGCTTGGTATTTTGACACAAATTATGCAAAGCTCTGGTGGTATGAAAGCCTTTGTGATATGGGCTAGAGAGAGGGTTAATAGCCCAAAGGGTTCGGAGTTTTTAGCCTTTATTGCTGGGATTGTTATTTTTATAGATGATTATTTTAATGCATTAACGGTTGGACAAATAGCAAGACCCCTAAATGACGCAAATCACTCGACAAGAGAGAGGTTAGCTTATATTATAGATTCAACTTCTGCACCTATTTGTATTTTAATGCCAATTTCTAGTTGGGGTGCTTATATTTTAGGTATCACAAGCGGTCTTATTGAAGGAGAATCCGGTTTTAGTGTTTTGGTTTCTAGTATTTGGGGGAATTATTATGCTTGGTTTGCTTTATTAGCTGTGTTTTTAACAATATATTGGCAGATTAATTTATCTGTTATGAGGAATAATCAAAATGTAGGAATCGATTCTGCAGATGAGCTAAAGTATAGCGATAGATGTGGGAATATATGGATGCTTATTATCCCTATTTTTTCTCTTATTGTGTTTGTTGGATTTTTTATATTTTTTACTGGATATAAAGCTACAAATAGCCTAAATCCTATTGACATGCTATCAAGTGCAGAGACTGGTTTTTCTTTGTTTTTTGGTGGATTATGTGCATTGGTTATATCAATTTTTGTATCTTATAAAAATATAGAATTAAAAGACTATTTTCATATTGTAAAAGATGGATTTATCTCAATGCTTCCTGCGATTTTAATATTGATTCTTGCATGGAGTATAGGACCTGTTATTAAAAATGATTTGCAAACTGGAGTTTATTTGGCAAATATTAGTAAAGATTATCTAGCAACAAGTCAATTATCAATAGAGTTAATAGTGCCAGTTATTTTGTTTTTGATTTCTGGGTTTATTGCATTATGCACAGGGACTAGCTGGGGGACATTTGCTATTATGCTTCCTATTGGAGCTGCAATTGCTATACAAAACGATGTAAATATCACTCTTAGTATATCTGCTGTATTAGCTGGTGCTGTATATGGAGATCATGCATCACCAATATCAGATACTACTATACTCTCTGCAACTGGTGCTGGCTGTTCTGTGCAAAGTCATTTTATAACACAATTGCCATATGCTACTACTACTGCCTTTGTTTCTGTGATCAGCTTTGGCGTAGCTGGGTATTTTAATTCATTACTTTTAGGTTATATTGTTGGAATTGTTGGAATTGTTGGAATCTTTTGGTTTTATAAAAGCTTCTTAAGTAAAGGACTAGCATGAATTTATTTGTGATTTTAATTACATATACTAGTAGTTTAGATGAAATAAATGAGATTCTACCAACTCATAGAGAATATCTAAAGAAGCATTATGAAAGAGGAATTTTATTGGCAAGTGGTCCTAGAAAACCAAAAGTTGGTGGGATTATAATAGGTAAATTCCAAAGTAAAGATGATGCTTTGGAATTTGTTAGCAAAGATCCATACAATCTAGCAAAAATTGCAAGTTATGAAATACTAGAATTTAATGCCGTATTGCATTCTAGTATTTTAGATGATTTTTTAGGTTAATACCCAATTCCTCTTTCTATTTTGGAGGCTTGTTCAAATAGATCTTCTTCTAAATAGTGCCATTCTAGTTCAGCAGGTATAGAGGTGTCATATACTTGCCCTCTTGGCTTTTTGTTTATTCCATTTTTGCTTATACCATCTATTTTGCCGTTATTTAAAAAATAATATGTAGCACCAGCACCAAGACCAGCACCAAGCAAAAATGCATCTGTCTTTGGTGATATACATCCACTAAGGCTAATAGCTATGATTGTTGATAGTATAATCTTGCATGTGTTATTCATATAACTTCCTTGTTTATTAATTTTAAGGCTTAAAAAGCACAATTTATTCCAAAATTAGATAAAATCACTAAATTTTAATTTTCAACAATGCAAAAAGGCATATTATCGTGTTTGGAATGGGATTTTTTGAGATTTTAATGGTGGCTGTTATTGCTATTATATTTTTAGGTCCAGAAAAGCTACCAAAAGCTTTAGTAGATGTTGCAAAATTTATAAAAGCAGCAAAAAAAACAATGGACGAAGCAAAAGATAGCTTAGATAGAGAAGTGAATTTAAGTAAGATAAAAGAGGAAGCCCTAGCTTATAAAAATAGCATAACACAAGGTTTAAGTGATGTAAAAAATAACATTACAAAGGATATTTCTTTTGATAGTTTAGAATTAGATGATATAAGAGAGGAAGTTCCGGTAAAAACGCAACACACACATAGTGCAAAAGATAATAGCATAGCAGTAAAACCAGATTCAAATAAAACAACACTAACTTTTAAAAACAATGAGAAAAATGAAAAATCGGAGATAGGGAATGCTTGAGGATTTAAAGCCACATATACATGATTTGCGAAAATGCCTAATTAATATAACAATAGCATTGCTTGTTGCTTGTTGTGTTTGTTTTTACTTTTGGGAAATTATTTTAAATTGGATGGTAGCCCCACTTAGTGCAGCATTGCCAAAGGGGCAAGAGAGTGTGATTTTTACTCAAGTTGGAGAGGCATTTTTTACAGCTATTAAAGTAGCATTTTTTGGTGGGTTTATAGTCTCTTTACCTGTGATTTTTTGGCAACTTTGGAGCTTTGTAGCACCGGGATTATACGATAATGAGAAGAGATTTGTAGTTCCATTTGTTATATTTGGGACATTCTTTTTTGTAAGTGGTTGTGCATTTGCTTATTATGTGGCTTTTCCAATAGGGTTTTCGTATTTAATAAATTTTGGTAGTCAACTTTTTACTGCTTTGCCTAGTATTGGGGATTATGTTAGTTTTTTTGCAAAGCTAATGGTAGGATTTGGTATCTCATTTGAATTGCCTGTTATTACATTTTTCTTAGCAAAAATAGGGCTTGTTACTGATAAAACGCTAAGAGAATATTTTAAATATGCAATTGTGTTTATTTTTGTCTTAGCAGCGATTCTTACGCCACCTGATGTTCTGTCTCAATTTTTAATGGCAATACCTCTTGCTTTATTATATGGATTATCTATTTTTATTGCTAAAGTTGTCAATCCTTACAAAGAGGAAAAAGAAGAATTAGAAGATGAATGATTTATTGCTATCAAGCTATGATTATAACTTACCACAAGAGTTAATAGCGCATAGCCCAATAGAGCCAAAGGAAAATGCTAAATTGCTTGTTTACAATAGAAAAGATAAGTCAATTACACATACTACTTTTGCGTCATTTATTGATTTTGTGCCTAAAGATTCTACTTTGATATTTAATGATACAAAGGTGATAAAAGCTCGAATCTATGGAAATAAAATACATAAAGATTCTGCAAATGGTGCAAAAATTGAAGCTTTGTTCCATAGGGCTATTGGTGAGAGCGTATTTTTATTGCAATTTAGAGGTAGGCTTAAAGTTGGTAGTATTGTCAAGTTTGATAATGGAGTGTTTGCAAAGATTCTAAAAGATTGTGGAGGAGGATTTAAAGAAGCTTCTTTTAGTAGGGATTATAATTTTTTATCTTGTATGAATGAAGGTGAGTTTTTAGAGTTTTTAGAATATTGTGGCGTAGTGCCACTTCCGCCTTATATTAAGTCAGATTCCAATAATAAAGAAGTCGAATATAACTCGATATTTGCTAGAAATCTTGGTGCTATTGCAGCTCCTACTGCTTCATTGCATTTTAGTAAAGAATCTTTTGCAACATTGCAAAATATTTTCAAACATGCTTTTGTTACGCTTCATGTCGGGGCTGGGACTTATCTTGGTGTTTGTAGTGAGAATATTTTAGAGCATAAAATGCATAAAGAAAGATTCTTTATCCCACAAAAGACTATAGATATTTTAAAAGATTCAAAGCATATAACAACAATAGGGACGACAGCTACTAGGGTTGTTGAATCTTATTTTAGAGATGGTATTACAAGTGGAGAGTGTGATTTATTTTTGAATCCAAAAAATAAACCAATAAAGACAAATGCTATTCTTACAAATTTTCACCTACCTAAGACAACTTTGCTTATGCTTGTCTCTAGTTTTGTAGGACTTAGTGAGCTAAAAAGAATCTATAAAGAAGCAATAGACAATAAATATAGATTCTATTCTTATGGTGATGGAATGCTTGTGCTATGAATATGGAAAAATATATACAAATACTTCAAAAATGGAATAAAATCCATAGTTTAAGCGGCGCAAACAGCAAAGAAAGGATTGAAAAAAATATTCAATATTCTCTATATCCACTAACGCTAGATTCTTTAAAGATAAAAGATAAAACATGCATTTTGGATATAGGAAGTGGTAATGGATTCCCAGCAGTCCCACTTGGAATCTCTCTTAATATAACTACTATTTTGTGCGAACCAAATGTAAAAAAGGCTGCATTTTTGCAGAATCTAAAAGCAGAGTTGGAGTTGGATAATTTTTATATTTTTAGGAAAAAAGTTGAAGAACTTTCATTAAGTGAGATTGTTGCACAAACCAATAAAGAGCCTGATTTGATAACTTCAAGGGCGACATTTGAGGTTAAAGAACTATTAAATAAATGTATTCATTTGTTAAATAGAGATTCTTTATTATTGCTTTTTAAAGGTTCTAGTGTGCAAGATGAGCTATCTAAAATTAAGCTAAAATACGAAATTTTTAATAATGGGTTATTAAATTATATTGCAATTAAAGGTGCAGAATGCAGTGGCTTGTAGTTATTTTATTAATTGTTGGTGTGTATTATTTTTTTATTAGAAAAAGTAGCACAAATAAAATTTTCACAAAAACAAAAGAAAATAAAAAAAATATAGAAGAGATGTGCTTTGAATGCAAGAGATGTGGGACATTTGTCTCATCAAGCGAATCTATAATCAAAGATGGCGAATATTATTGCTCTAAAGAATGTGCGAATTTAAAATAAAGAGGCTTTATGATAATTTTAAATCATAGTTTAATTTCACCTATAAAAATAATCTATATTGATTCTACAAATGATATATCAAGCACGATTCCAAGTGATTTTTTGATTGTAAGGAATCTTGAAATTGCAAAATTTTGTAGTGAAAATAATGTCCCTTATTCAAGTGAAGTATCAACCATTTTAGAATCTTTATTATTGGTTAATTTGGGGGCTAAGTTTTTAATATGTGATTCTTTGGAGTTTGCTATTGAGTTGCAAAAATTAGCTGAATCTTATTTGTTTGATTGCAAGGTGTTATTAAAGATACAAAATGAAAATGAAATAGAGCATATAGCAAGGCATGGAATTGATGGGGTGATTTTTAGCTAAAGAAGCTTACATGCTTCTTTTTGCTTCTTCTAATCTTTCTTTTTCAGAGATATTTGGTGCTAGACTATCCCATTTTAGTTTTGCACCACCTAGTATATGAAAATGTAAATATGGTATTTCTTGCCCACCATCTAAACCTATGTTGCTTATTATTCTATATCCTGTTTTATCAAGTCCTAATATTTTTGCTACTTCTTGTATGAAAGGTGTTGCAAGAGACATTGTATTGCTATCTACTTCTTGGAAGTCTTTTGCGAATTTTTTTGGTATGACTAAGACATGTATTGGTGCTTTTGGAGAAATATCGTGAAATGCTAGAAAATTACTATCTTCATGGACTTTGTTACATGGTAAGTCACCATTTATTATCTTTTCAAAAACAGTCATTTCAAATCCTTAAATTTTAATATTTTTGCATTTTACACTTATTTATTAAGTAAAGTAAATATTTTTTTTATTACAATCCTAAAAAAGATTCTAAATATTAGGGATATATTTTGAAAGAGCAAATAAAGAAGATACAGCAGACAAATACACTTGCAGAGCTAGAAGAGATTCGTATCGCACTTCTTGGCAAGAAGGGAATTTTAACTGCTAGGTTTGCAGAGTTAAAAACTTGCAATGCAGAAGAAAAAAAGACGCTAGCACAAGAATTAAACACTCTAAAGCAAGAGGTAGAGAAAAATTTAGCAATACAAAAAGAAGTTTTGGAATTAAAAGAACTAGAATCTAGGCTAAAAGCAGAAAAAATAGATGTCTCTTTGTTTAATACAGCAAATACTAAAGGTGCAAATCACCCAGTAATGCTTATGCTTGATAGAATTGTGGAGTATTTTTTAAGCATGAATTTTTCGCTTAATATGGGTCCTTTGGTTGAAGATGATTTTCACAACTTTGAAGCACTAAATCTCCCTAAATATCACCCTGCAAGAGATATGCAAGATACATTTTACTTCAATGATGGAAAGCTACTTAGAACACATACTTCTCCTGTGCAAATCCGCACAATGCAACAACAAAAGCCACCAATTAGAATGATAGCACCGGGCAGTGTGTTTAGATGTGATTATGATATTACTCATACTCCTATGTTTCACCAAGTTGAAGGATTAGTGGTAGAAAATGGTAAAGATAGCATTAGTTTTGCGAATTTGAAGTTTATACTAGAGGACTTTTTGAAATTTATGTTTGGAGATGTTAAAGTTAGATTCCGTTCTAGCTTTTTTCCATTTACAGAACCTAGTGCAGAGGTTGATATGAGTTGTATTTTCTGCGGTGGTAGTGGTTGTAGGGTGTGTTCTCATACTGGTTGGTTAGAAGTGTTAGGTTGTGGTAGTGTCGATGTTAATGTATTTAATGCTGTGAGATATGAAAATGTAAGCGGATATGCCTTTGGTTTAGGTGTTGAGAGATTTGCTATGCTTTATTATGGTGTGCCTGATTTAAGGGCGTTTTTTGAGAGTAATTTAAAGGTATTGGAGCAATTTAGATGATTTTTACTAGAAGTATTTTAAATGAAGTTTTGTTCCTAGAAAATAGTGGCGAAGAACTTTGCAGAATCCTAAATAACATAGGTTTAGAAGTAGAAAGTTTTAAGAGAGTTTCTGCACCAAGCAAAGTTGTTGTAGGTAAGATATTAGAATGCCAAAAACACCCAGATGCAACAAAGCTAAATATATGCCAAGTTGCTATTTCTACTAATGGTGATGATTATGAGATAAGACAAATTGTATGTGGTGCAAAAAATGCACGAGAAGGGATTTATGTAGCAGTAGCACTAGAAGGGGCAGTGCTACCTAGCATTACTATAAAGAAAGCAAAATTAAGAGGTGTAGATAGTTGCGGAATGCTTTGTTCGACTAGTGAACTTGGCTTTCCTGGTTTGTACGATGGAATAGTTGAGTTAGATTCAAGCATTGGAGAGTTGGTAATTGGTAAAGAATTAAGTGAATATCCAATTTTTTGCGATGAGGTATATGAAATATCAATCACTCCAAATCGTGGAGACTGCATGAATTTGCTTGGTATTGCTAGGGATTTATCTGCAGCCTTTGGTGTGGAGATGAAAAAAATACAAAAGATCAACATACCTGATAGTTCGCCCGGCATTGGTAGAGTATTGCAAGTAGTATCTGATGAAAAGATAGATAGTTCTGTTTTGTATAGGGCATTTGAAGCGGAATTACGCCCTACAAATCTAAAGAATTCTCTATTTTTAGCTTATAATGAATCTTTGTGTTCTAATTATTTAAAAAATGCTCTAAATTTCACTACTTTGTATAGTGGTGTCATTATGAATGCATATCCTCAAAAATTTTGTCATCTTGGAGATGTAAATCAAGAAAAAATTACATTGCATGTCAAAAAAGATGAAAAAGGTTTTGATAGTGTGTATTTTAATGATTTAAAGCTTTCTACCATTGGGGTTAATAATTATATAAGTTGCAATAATGATAGTCTTGGAAATGAGTTTATAATTGTTGAGGCAAGCTATATACCACCTTATATTGTGGCATCTAATGTATGTGATAATAAACCAAAAGATTTAGATGCACATATTTTTCAGAGAACTTCAAGGGGTAGCAATCCAAACTTATTGCTTGGTTTAGATATTCTATGTGATATGATAATTTGCGATTGTAGTGATCAAAATTGTGTAATATATAAAGATACGCAAGAAATCATAACTTATACGGAAAATGAAAGTATCGCAATTGATATAAATCTAGTGGGCAAAATAATAGGCAAAGAAGTCGAAAAAACCGAAATTATAAATATATTAAAAGCTTTAGAATTTGAAGTAGAAATATCATCTGATGATACATTCTTGCTTGTTAAAGCACCTCTTTTTAGGCATGATATAAATAATTTAGCAGACATTAGTGAAGAGATAATACGATTTATAGGCATAGATAATGTAATTAGTAAGCCTTGCTTAATAGTGCAGAACAATCAAAGTACAGATTGGTCGCATATATATAAATTTCGTAGGAATCTTGCCAAGGCTGCTATTTATTCTGGGTTTAATGAAACGATACATTTTGTGTTTTTCAATAAAGAAAAATTGGAGAGTTATGGTTTTGAGACATTAAAAGAAGAGCTTGATTTAACGAATCCTATCACAAATGATTTAAACACATTGCGTTCTACTCTTTTATGCGGACTTTTGGATTCTGTGCTTTTAAATAAAAATAATGGATTTACTGGTATATCGTTATTTGAGCTTGGCAGTGCATATACAAAAGATAGAGAAGAAAAGATTTTGCTTAGCTTTGTGCAAAGCGGGTTTGTAAATAAGGAACACTTTCCTATAACAAAAGGTTATAAGGGGGATTTCTTTACTTTTGCTAATAGAATCTCAAATGTTATAGGAGAATTTGAGCTTGTAGAATGTAGCAGCAGTATTTCACTCTTTCACCCTGGACAATGTGCAAAGGTGATTCAAGATGGCAAAGAAGTAGGAGTTATCTCAACACTACACCCAAAAGTGGCTAATGCACTTGGGTTAGATACTACATATTTGTGTGAAATAGAAATTTCCAAACTTGAATCTAAAATTCCAAGCGTGAAGAATTATTCTAAGTTTCAAAAAACAACTAGAGATTTAAGTGTGGTTATAAGCAAGGAAGTGCCTTATTTTAAGATTAGGGATTCTATTGTATCTCTAAATATACAAGAGATTTTAAAATTTTATCCGCTTGATGTATATAATGATGAAAAACTTGGAGAAAACAATAGCTTGACTATCAGGTTTGAGCTTCAATCAATGGATAAGACACTAGAAGATAAAGATATAGTTAGTATTACTGATAGGATTTTGGAATCTTTAAAAAATACTTTCAACATAGAGTTAAGATGAATCTAAAAATTCATAAATGTGAAAAATTCTCCATCATATGCAATAATATAGCCTCTGATAAATCAATATCTCATAGAGTGGCTATATTTTCTCTGCTTAGCAATAAACCATCTTTTGTTAGGAATTATTTGCAAGGTGATGATACTTTGCATACTCTACAAATTGCACAAATGTTGGGCTTAAATGTTGCAGAATATGATGGAGGATTGATACTAACACCGCCAGATAAAATACAAGAGCCATGTGATGTGCTAGATTGCGGTAATGCTGGGACTGCAATTAGATTGTATATGGGATTGTTGAGTTCTCAAAAGGGAATGTTTGTGTTAAGTGGTGATCGATATTTAAATAAGCGACCAATGAAGCGGATAATCTCACCGCTTAAAAGTATAGGAGCAACCATATATGGCAGGGAGGATAATAACTATGCACCTATTGTTATACATGGTGGGCACTTAGAATCTTTTAACTATACCAGTGAAATTTCAAGTGCTCAAGTAAAGTCTGCAATGATATTAGCAGCACTATTTGCAAAAGATTCTTGTATTTATTCTGAATATGAGCTAAGCAGGGATCATACAGAGAGGATGCTTGTAGGTATGGGTGCAGAGATAGAAAACATGGATAATAACACAATAAAAATAAATCCATTAAAAGAAAAGTTAAAACCAATTGAAATTGAAATTCCTTCCGATCCTTCTAGTGCATTTTTCTTTGCAGTCGCAGTATCTATAATACCAGATTCAAGATGTATTTTAAAAAATGTCTTGCTTAACAAAACTAGAATTGAAGCATTTAAGGCTCTAGAGAAAATGGGTGTGATTATAAACTACAAAGAAACATCAAATATATACGATAGCATAGGTGATATTGAAATAATATCTCCAAGTGAGCTTTGTGCGGTTGATATTAGGGATAATATTTCATGGCTTATTGATGAGATTCCAGCATTAGCAGTTGCACTATCATGTGCTAATGGCACAAGTAGTGTAAGAAATGCAAAAGAACTTAGAGTAAAAGAGAGCGATAGAATAAGTTCTATTGTTAATAATCTTAAAAAATGTGGCATTGAAGTAGAAGAGTTAGAAGATGGTTTTGTAATTACAGGTGGGATTCCAAGGTATGCTAAAGTAGATAGTTTTGGTGATCATAGGATTGCTATGAGCTTTGCTATTTTGGGCTTAAAATGTGGCATTGATATAGAAGATAGTGATTGTATTAGTGTATCATTTCCGAATTTTGTAGAAATTTTAAAGCAAATTACAAGGATAGAGTGTGAAGGTTAAATTGGCAAATAATTATGGGTTTTGTTTTGGAGTTAGGAGAGCAATCAAACTTGCAGAATCTAAAAAAAATGGAATTACTTTAGGACCTTTGATACATAATTCAAAGGAGATAAATAGGTTAAAAGAGAATTTCAATGTAGTTGTTAATGAAAATATAGAAGAAATAAAAGAAAATGCAGAAGTAATAATAAGGACGCATGGAATCCCAAAGCAAGACTTAGAAAAACTAAAACAAAAGACACAAAATATAACTGATGCTACATGTCCATTTGTAACAAAGCCACAAGAAATATGCGAAAAAATGAGTAAAGAAGGATATCAAATAATAATTTTTGGAGATAAGACTCACCCTGAAGTAAAGGGGGTTATGAGTTATTGTCATACAACCCCAATAGTAATTGAAGATATAGAATCTCTAAAAGAAATAAAGCTACAAGAAAAGGTAGCACTAATATCACAAACCACAAAAAATGTGGAGCTATTTTCACAAATTGCTATTTTTTTAATTAAGCAATGTTCGGAATGCAGGATATTTAATACCATTTGTAATGCTACTTTTGATAATCAAGATTCAGCTAGAAAATTAGCAAAAGAAGTTGATATTATGATAATTGTTGGAGGTAAAGATTCTTCAAATACCAAGCAACTTTATAATATTTCAAAAGAATATTGTGATGATTGTTATTTAATTGAAGATTATAGTGAGCTTGATAAAGAGTGGTTTGTTGGCAAGATATTATGTGGTGTTACTGCTGGTGCTTCAACACCAAATTGGATAATTGATAAAGTGGTAAAAACAATAGAAATTTATTAAGTTTTTATACTTTTAAAAGGTTGGATTAAATACAATGGAAAATTATTTTCTTAAAAAAGGGTAAAAGATGGCTACGATAGATGAGTTTGAAAATTATGCAGGAGAAGAAGACTTTGCTTCCATGCTAGAGCAGTTTGAAAAAAAAGAAAGTCAAAGGGTTTCAGAAGGACAAATTGTAGCCATTGAAAATGACAATGTGGTTGTTGCGGTTTCTGGTGAGAAAAAAGAGGGAAATATTTCTATAGATGAGATTAAAGATGCGAATGGCAATTTATTATTTAAGGTTGGAGATTCACTGCCTATAGTAATTACTGGTAAACGAAATGAACAACCTATAATATCACACAAAAAAGCACTATCAAAACAAAAAATAAAAGAATACATAAAAACGCTAGGTGATGATTACAAAGATAAAATCATTGAGGGTGTTGTTGTAAAGAAAAATAAGGGTGGATTCATAGTTGAAAGTGATGGTATAGAGTTTTTTATGCCTAAATTTGCAGCAGCACTAAAAGATGTAAATAAGGTTGAAGGTAAGCATATAAGAGCATGTATTATAAATGTAAAAGATGAAGATGATAGTATAGTAATATCAAGAAAGAGACTATTTGAAATTGAAAACTCTGTAAAAAAAGAAAAAATAGACAAAATCATGCAACAAGAAGGGCTAATTGAGGGCAAGGTAAAGAAGATAACAAGCTTTGGTGTATTTGTGGATTTAGATGGTGTTGAAGGATTGGTGCATTATACAGAGATTAGCTATAAAGGTCCTGTAAATCCTGCTAAGCTATACAAAGAGGGAGATAGTGTATTAGTTAAAGTAATCTCTTATGATAAAGCAAAAAATAGACTAGCTCTTTCAATTAAGGGTGCAACTGATGATCCATGGAAAGAAATCGAAAATGAGCTTGAAGTAGGAGATGCAATCAAAGTTACTGTTAGCAATATAGAACCATATGGTGTGTTTGTTGATGTAGGTAATGATATAGAAGGATTCTTGCATATATCTGAAATTTCGTGGAATAAAAATATCCAAAGTCCAGATGCATTCCTAAAAGTAGGACAAGAAATAGATGTAGAGGTAATTGAGATAGATACAAACTCAAGAAAACTTAGAGTATCTTTGAAAAAATTACTAGATAAACCTTTTGAACAATTTGCTAAAAAATATAAGCAAGGAGATATACTAAAGGGAAGTGTGGCTACTTTGACTGATTTTGGTGCATTTATCAAGTTAGACGGAATAGATGGCCTACTTCATAATGAAGATGCATATTGGAATAAAAATGAAAAATGCAAAGATTTAATGAAAGTTGGCGATGAAGTTGAGGTTAAAATAGTAAAAATCGACAAAGATAAAGAAAGAATCTCGCTTACAAGAAAGGGGTTGATTGCTTCTCCTGCTGATGATTTTGCTAAAAAATACTCTGTTGATAGCCAAGTAAGTGGTGTTGTTAGGGATATAAAAGATTTTGGTGTGTTTATAAAGGTTGATGGTGATATTGATGCTTTAATTAGAAATGAGGATCTATATCCGCTAAAGAAAGATGAGATAAAAGTCGGTGATGAGATTAATGGCGTTATCTCAATGATTGATACAAATAATAATAAAATAAGAGTATCTGTTAAAAGGCTTGAGAAGCAAAAAGAAAGAAACAATCTAAAAAGTTTCAATGATAATACTGATGATAAGATGACACTAGGGGATATAATTAAAGGTCAAATCAAGTAGGATTTAGTGTGCAAATAAGAGTATTAGTTGCTATTTTTACGATTTTTACATTTATTATGTTGTTCGTTTTAATACGCAATTACTCTGATGCAATGAATCTGTACACAATACCAGATGTAATGCCTTATAACCTCGTTGATGATAATTCTACAGATTCTGTTGTTTCTAGTGGTGCTAGTTGGATTGAAAAGCTTAGTATGCAAAGTGATGTAGCTTATATTTATCCTGCTTCTGAAATGCAAGTTAGGTTATTATCTGATGCAAATATACAAAAAGAAGGTAGCAGTATTTTTAGGGTATCTGTGGGTGTTATTGATGATTATCAGTTTTTTTGTATAAATCAGGTGTTTATGTCGCACAAGATTCAGTATTCTTATTATAAGGTTGGTGATAATATTTGGCTTGTTGTCTCTACTAAAGATGAAAAATATCTAAAACAAGTCTTAGATGAACTTGCTAGATATGAAATTAGCTATACGATGACAAAATCATAGAGGAGGATTTATGTCAAAATTTAATATTGTTGTTTGTGATCATATACATAAAAGTGGCTTAGATATATTAGAAAAAGATGCTGATGTTAATTATATAAATTTTGCTTCTTTACCAAAAGATGAGTTATTATCAAAGCTTGGTGAGGCTGAAGTTGTCATTACTAGAAGTTCTACTGATGTTGATGTGAAGTTTTTAGAATCCGCACCAAAGCTTAGAGCTATAGTGCGTGCTGGTGTTGGTGTAGATAATGTTGATATAGAAGGTTCTAGTAAGCAAGGTGTTGTTGTTATGAATGTGCCAACTGCAAATACGATTGCTGCTGTTGAGCTTACTTGTGCTCATATTTTAAGTGCTGTTAGAAATTTCCCATGTGCTAATTCTCAGCTAAAATATGACAGAAAGTGGAAGAGGGAAGATTGGTATGGGACCGAACTTAAGGGTAAGAAGCTAGGAATTATTGGATTTGGTAACATAGGAAGTAGAGTTGGGATTCGTATGAAAGCCTTTGAAATGGAAGTTATAGCTTATGACCCATATATTAATCCTACTAAAGCTACTGATTGTGGAATCGCATACACAAGGGACTTTGATGATATTTTAAAATGCGATATCATAACAATTCACACTCCAAAAAACAAAGAAACAATCAATATGATAAACGCTGATAATATCGATAAATTAAAAGATGGCGTGATATTGATTAATTGTGCTAGAGGTGGGTTGTATAATGAGGATGCCATAGATTTTGCATTAAAAAGCGGAAAAGTAAGATGGGCTGGTATTGATGTATTTACAAAAGAGCCAGCAACTTCCAATAAACTTTTAGATAATAAAAATATATATGTAACTCCGCATATTGGTGCAAATACACTAGAATCACAAGAAAAAATAGCCATAGAAGCGGCAACTGCAGCCATAGAGGCAGCGCGTGGGTCTAGCTTTCCAAATGCACTTAATTTGCCTATTAAAGAAAATGAGATCCCAAGCTTTATGAAGGCATATTTAGAGCTTGTGCAAAAAATTGCCTTCTTTGCTATACAAATGAATAAAGATGAGATTCGTTTAATCACGCTTGAGGCACAGGGTGAGATTAAAGAATATTTAGAAACTTTATCTACATTTGCATTAGTTGGGATATTAAACGCAACAATAGGCGATAAGGTAAATTATGTAAATGCACCTTATGTGGCTAAAGAGAGAGGTATAGAAGTAAAGTTAGTTGGCACAGATTCTAAAGGTGCATATAGAAACAAAGTAAGAATCACAATTCTTACTCAAAATGGCGAGTTTAGCGTTGCTGGTGCTGTGTTTAATGAGATGTTGCCAAAGATTGTTGAGATTAATAATTTCATGCTTGATGTTACTCCAAAGGGCAGAATGATATTATTTAGAAATGATGATACGCCCGGAGTTATAGGTGAAGTAGGAACCATACTTGCAAAGCATAATATTAATATATCAGACTTTAGGCTTGGTAGATATGATAAAGAGGCGTTAGCGGTTATCTTAGTAGATGATGATGTTAATAAAGAAGTGCTAGATGAGCTGTCTTTAATTAAAGCGTGTCGTGCTATAAAATACGCTATTTTATAGTATTTTTTAAGTGAAAATTTTACAAATTATTGTATAATTTTCACTTCTTTTGCCGGGGTGGTGAAATTGGTAGACGCGCCAGACTCAAAATCTGGTGGGGGCAACCCCGTGTCGGTTCGATTCCGACCCTCGGCACCACTTTTGTTTTTGAGCTTTCAATATTACAATTCTTTTATAAAGTTTGTTGGAATTTGTGAAATAAACTATCTTGACTGCTGTTTGGTGAATTTTTGTGTTTGGTTGGATTCGAATGGCATACTGGATGTATGTTTGTATATATGAAGTATGTGTTTTTAGGATTTTTATTATTACTTTGTTGGATTTTATAGCTATATTTATTGTCTTTTTAAATCCTTATTGGTATTATTTATGGTACGCCCAGAGGGAGTCGAACCCCCAACCCTCAGATCCGAAGTCTGATGCTCTATCCAATTGAGCTATGGACGCAAGAGAAAAGCTAGAATCCTAGCCAAAATACTTTTAATAACAAATAAAGGAATTATGATGCGGTATGTGCTTGTATTTTTAATTTTTGTTTTTAGTATGTTTGCAAAGCCTGTAATTGTGGTTAGTATCCCAATGCAAAAGGAATTTATAGAATCTATTACAAATGACTATGAGGTTGTATCATTGATAAATGGAGGAATAGATCCTCATACATTTGAGCCAAAGATTTCTGATATGAAGCTAATTGGTGATGCTGTGGCTTATTTTGCTATTGGTATTGAGTTTGAGGAGAAATATTTGGATAAATTTAAAGCACAAAATAAGAATCTTAAAATATATAACAATGATAAAAATATCGAAAAAATATATTCTAATCATAACCATGATGGACATGATCATAGTCAGTGGAATAAGCATGTATGGCTATCGCTAAAGAATGCAAAAATAATAGCAAACAATATATATGAATCTTTGCAAGATATAAATAGTGTAAATTACGATTCAAGCTATGAATCTCTAATAGAGAAAATAGATAGTTATGATTTAAAAATACAAAATTTGCTAAAAGATTCAAAAGTCAAGGAATTTGTGGTGTTCCACCCTATGCTTACATATTTTGCAAGGGATTATGGTTTGATAGAAATATCAATAGAAGTTGATGGTAAAAGTCCTAGAATATCAGAAATGATGTCTGTTGTAGATGGAATTAAAAAAAATAATATCAAGTTTGTTTTCGCACAAAGGGAGTTCTCAACAAAAAGTGCAGAACTAATAGCAAGAGAAAGTGGAGCGAAATTAGAATATTTTTCTCCACTTGATGTGCCTTTATGTGAGAGTTTATATAAATTTAGTGAGATTATTAGCAAGTAGAATTTTTTATTATTCCTTGCTTTTTTATTGTCTCAAAAATATATTTTGCACACATGTCATTTCCTATATTTGTGAAATGCATGTGGTCTAAAAATACATATTCTTGTGTATATTTTAATGCTTCGTTTAAATCAAATACAAAGTCAAATTCTTCCAAGCTTTTCTTTAGTTCATCGCTATATTCTTTGAATCTATTTAGCATTAGTGCATATGTAGGGTGTTTTAGCTGTGTGAAATATTGTTTGTAATATTTATCACATTCAATTTCTTCTTGTGTCCAATTTTCTGGTAGTTTATTACATAAGTGAGGTTGTATGAATCCTAGAAAATGATGTCTTAAGCTATTATTAAGCTTGGAGTTGCTCTCTCTCTCTCTCTCTTGTTGTTTTTAAGGTAAAAATAAGAATTACCACAAACACAATCTCTAAATTGTAAAACTCTAAGTTTCATTGCTTCGCATAAATCTTGCATAGCAATATCTTTATTTTCCGTAAAATCTTTTAATTCAAATAATAATGGCATATTAGATTCGCACATGCTTTTGCAATCTTCTTCCCATACATGAGAAGTATATGGAATCTTATAATCTTGTAGCATTACTTTATCCATTGTTTGTGAGAAGTTTATATCATCACAAAATATAGGTATTACTATCTCTGGGGCTAATTCATAAAATAGTCCATTGTATAAAAGCATCATTTCATAGATTCCATGATCACCACATGGTGCATTTACTACTATATATTTTTCATCTGTGCTATCTAAGTATTTTTGTAAATAATCTTTAATTCTATATCCTTTACCTCACGTCATACAAGTGCTATTACCGAAAATTACTACAAGCTTTGTATTTAAATCTCTATTTTTCAATGCTTTAAAATCTATTTTTTCTGGGAAGAAAAATTCTTTATCTTCACTGCTATAAGTCGCCCTAATCATGAATCCGGGATATATTATGTGTGAAAAATTGCTTTTATTATGTCTTTTTGTTTCATAAATTTTTGCAAATATGTTTATATTTTTATTTAATCCTTCATCAAATTTGGCTCTTATTTTAGAATCATCATTGGTCGCATTGTCTTCTAACCATGCTAATTCACCTTTTTTCATACTAGATACAAAATTTTCTAAATATTCATTATCATTTTTTATATCCTCATCTATATCATTAAAGAAATCCTTTGCCTTTGCAAACATAGAATGTCTTATATAAAATTTAGATTCATAGCAGAAGTGCTTAATATTGTAAATACCATGTTTGTTTAGTTTTTCTTTTATTTTTAGAAAAATATCTTTGTTATTTACGCATACTAAAGTAGATGTGAAATTATGATTTGCTAATTCATATTCTCCTATAAAGCAATCATTGTATATCTTTAATGCTTCCAAATGTTGTTGCTTGATATTGTCATCTATTATTTTGTATTTGACATTTAGTGCATCCATGATTGATACACATATATGACCAAACCAGCCAAAACCATAAATTAATATCATTATTACTCCTTTTAAGTATTATAAAAGGATAATTTTAGCATTTTTGAAGTTTTAAACACAAAGCTAGTGTTAAGGTGTTGGTTGTTGAAGCTAGAGAGATAATCCTCTAGCTAGAATATTATAAGTTTAGTATGCAGTGTATTGGTGCTATTTTTTCTAGTTCTTTTGAACCTTGTAGCTCTTTTAAGTTGATGATGAAACAAGATTCAACCAAGTTGGCCTTTGCTTGTTTAATTAAGTTTGCCGCTGCTATTGCTGTGCCACCTGTTGCTATTAAGTCATCTATTAAAAGAACTTTAGGATTATCTAATTCGCTAAATGTATCGATATGAATTTCAATTTCGCTAAAACCATATTCTAGTGAGTATTTTTCAGGTATTGTTGTATATGGAAGTTTGCCCTTTTTTCTTATAGGGACGAATCGTATGTCTAATGCGTGTGCTAGTGCAGCTCCAAATATAAAACCTCTGCTTTCAATACCTGCTATGAAGTCTAGGTTATATGATTTATATCTTTCTTTTAGGTATTTCATTAAAAAGTTAAATGCTTCTTTGTTATTAAGAAGTGTAGTAATATCTCTAAAGACAATCCCCGGTTGTGGGAAGTCGTTTATCTCTCTAATTGAGTTTAATAAAAATTCTTTGTCTTTTTGTGTTAATTCCATTTTCTCTCCTTATAGTAGTGCTTCGATTTTTTGCTCTAAATCTTTTATCTTGCTTTTATATTTTTCTGTTTCTACCCTATATTGTGAGTTTCTTTGTTTTAGGGCTTTTACTTCATTTCTTAGAGATGTTATCTCATCAGTTAGGATATCTATATTACCAAGTGCTCTTTGTAGTTGAAGTTGGTGCTTTCTTATTAGAATTTCTGCTTCTTGTAAGGTTAGTTTCATAACAGCACTATTTTTTTCTTCTTTTTGAGCTATGCTTTTATAAAAAAATGTTTTAACAACCATGAACAAAACAAATAAAATAAATGCTGTCAAAAATAACCACTGCGTAAATTGTGCCATATAATAACCTTTTATTTTAACTTTTCTATTCTTCTTAAATGTCTTTCGCCATCAAAACTTGTGCAAAGAAATGCAACTATTATCTCTCTTGCCATTTCCAAGCCTATTAGCCTCGCACCAAGACACAAGACATTAGCATCATTATGTTTTCTAGCTAGTTTTGCACTTAGAGATTCGTTGCATAGTGCTGCTCTTATGCCATTATGTCTATTAGCAGCAATACTCATTCCAATTCCGCTACCACAAATTAAAATTCCATAGCTTTTTTGATTGTTTAGCACTTCTTTGCATAGTATATTTGCAAAGTCAGGATAATCAACGCTAGAACTAGAGTTTGTCCCTAAATCAACAATATCCATCTCAAGTATTTCTAGTATTTTCAATATTTCATTTTTAAACTCGAATCCAGCATGATCGTTAGCGATAAATATTTTTGTCATTTATACCCCTAAAAGCCCTTTTAATATTAAATTTACAGGTTGAAAAATTATTTGCGATAAAGGTGTCCCTAAAATTACCATTACAATTAGCATTCCAAACATTGGATTAACTTTGGCAAAAATTTTAGCAAAAAAATTACTTTTAAACATAAGACCAAAATATGAAAGCATACTAGAGCCATCTAATGGAGGTATTGGTAGCATATTAAAAACAGCTAATATCACATTATAAATTAGAATCTGTAACAATATAAAAATTAGCACATTAAATGCAAAATTTGGATTATCAAAATAATTAAATGCTCCTCCAAATATTGAAGATAGCATTCCGCCATTTACACTATGAATCAAAAATGCAACAATTAATGCTAAAAATAGGTTATAAAAAATACCAGCAGAAGATACTAAAAATGCACCAAGATATCCTCCGTTTCTTATTACTATATCCATTCTAACAGGCACAGGTTTAGCCCAGCCAAACAAAAATGGTGCATTTAGCAAAAATAAAGATAGTGGAATAATAATTGAGCCTAGCAAATCTATATGCACTATTGGATTTAAACTTAGTCTCCCTTGAAGTTTAGCGGTGTCATCACCATATTTATAGGCTACATACCCATGCATTATCTCATGTCCTATGATAGCAATTAGCAATGCAAATATCATTGCGACTATTTTATATAGTGTAGGAATCTCAAACATCAATTATCTTTTAGCATTTTTTCTTCAAGGGATTCTATGCTTTTGCCAATCCTATCCCATCTTATATTGAAATTATCATCAAAGCTAAGATATATAAACCATGGTTTGCCTATTACATGCTTATATTCAACTGAATCCCAAAACCTAGAATCATTAGAATTATTTCTATTATCTCCCATCATAAAAAATGTGCCTTCTTTGATTTTTTTATAAAATGCTAATTCTCCATTGTCTAGCGTTGTTTTGGTCATTGCTATTTTTTCACCACTTTGTGAATAGAGGTCTAATTGTAAAAACGCATCTAGTGAATCTTGTGTGTAATGCACTCCTTTGTGCTTTGCCATATAAGGATCGTAATAGAAGGTTTTGCCTCTATATTGCATTGTTTTAGTTGAATCTTGTTTGTAAGGAGTGTCATCGCTAAAGGCGATCCATAGCCCATCTTTTGTATATAGCACTTCATCTCCACTGATTGCTACATTTCGTTTTACATAGTATATTTTTGGATCTAGTGGATAGCGAAATATTACTATATCTCCTCTTTTTGGTGTATCTCCTGTAATTAAGTGTCCATTATTGTTAAAATCTGGCAAAACTTTTACTTCAAGCCAAGGAAGAGTAGGGGTTGGGATTCCATATGAGAATTTTTTAACCAATAAATTATCACCTATTAGCATTGTATTTAGCATGCTTCCTGATGGGATTATGAATGCTTGTGCGACAAAAAATATAAACGACAATACAATAATAATTGTCCCTGTCCAGCTATTTGCGAAGCTTCCTAGAAGTGAGAAAAATTTTTTCATATATTTCCTTGTGTAGCTTTGATTGTATTTTCCAGTAATGAAGCAATAGTCATAGGTCCTACTCCACCGGGAACTGGAGTTATGTAGCTTGTTTTTTGTGATACATTTGCAAAATCAACATCTCCAACTATCTTTCCGCTTTCTAATTTATTTATGCCTATATCTACTACTATTGCACCTTCTTTTACCATATCTTGTGTGATTAGATTTACTTTACCAACTCCAACACACAATATATCAGCATTTAGTGTGTGTTCCTTTAGATTCTTGGTATATATGTGACATAGCGTTATTGTTGCATTTTCATTTAAAAAGAGTGCCGCAAGTGGCTTGCCTACGATATTGCTAGCACCTATGATTACTACATTTTTGCCAACTAGATCTATTTTGTATTCTTTAAGGAGAGTGATTATGCCCTTTGGTGTAGCTGGAGTTAGGCTATCAAGCCCATAAAAGATTTTGCCTGCGTTAAATGGGTGGAATCCATCTACATCTTTTTTAGGAGAGATTTTTTCTAGTATTTTATTTGTGTTTATGTGTTTTGGCAGTGGAAGCTGAACTAAGATTCCATGAACCAAATTATCGTTATTTAGGTTTTCTATCTCCAAGAGTAGAGATTCTTCGCTAATGCTAGAAACAAGTCTTTTTGTAATTGACTCTATCCCACATCTTTGACATGCTTTTGCTTTCATAGTTACATAGCTATGTGATGCAGGATCATCGCCTACCAAAATCACAGCTAGACTAGGTTTTATACCTTTTGTTTGTAATTCTTGGACTTGATTTTTTATATTGTGTTCTATTTTTTGAGATAAGGATTTTCCATCTAGAATCTGCATTAATGCCCTTTAAAAGTTATTTTGTTATTATATATAAAAATTACTTTAAGGAAATTTGTGCGTTTTTTATTTTTTCTTATTCCATTTTTTTTATGTGCTGAAGATAGCTTTATTACACAAATAGAATATGGAAGAATGCTATACGAAAATCCACGCGGTATAGGGTGTGTAGAGTGTCATGGGGAATCTGGAGAAGGAAAAATAATAGCAAACTACACTCATAAGAAAAAACAAAAACAACTATATGGACCTAAGATAAATGATATTGAATTTGATTCTTTTTCACAAGCATTACAAAAATCACAAAAAATAATGCCAAAGTATTATCTAACCAAACAAGAAATAGAAGCTATTTATAAATATTTAGAATCTAAAAAAGATATAATAAAGGATAAGTAGTGGAGTTTGGTGTTGGCTTTAGCGATGAATTTAAAAATGCAAGTAGTAAGCTAGATGGTTATAATAACATAGTTAGCGTATTTGGTGGGACTAGAATCCAAAGTGATAGTTATATCTACAATGATATACAAAATCTATGTTATAGCCTAGCTTTGAGTGGATATTCGATTATGACAGGCGGTGGTTCTGGTGCTATGGAGGCTGCAAATAGAGGCTTATTTTTAGCAAAGCAAGAACATAATCTAGAAGGAATCTCATCAATAGGGCTTAATATAAAATTGCCTTTCGAGCAGGAGTTTAATAGCTATTTGGATATTCCGTTAGAATTTTCTCATTTTGCTATTAGAAAGCAAGTGTTTTTGGATTATTCACAAGCTTTTATAGTAGTAAATGGTGGATTTGGGACATTAGATGAGATAGGTGAGATTCTTGTAAATATTGCTGTTTTAAAAAAAGAAAAAGTCCCATTTATTTTCTATGGAGATTATTATGATGAGCTTTATAAATGGATAGAAACTAAAATGCTAAAAGAATGCTTAATAGGTAAAGATGAGTTTGGTATTATAAAGACTGCCAAAACTCACGATAAAGTTTTGGATATATTAAAACATGGGATTATCAAGCCCATACATCATAAATAAAATCATACACGCAAAGCATAATGCCAAGATAATAGGAGCAAATTTTGTCATATAACCACCTTAAAGATAAGCAATGAAAGACCTATCTTACTATAAAAGACCTAAAAGTTTTGATGAGTTTGTAGGGCAGAGACATATTTTTGGTGAAAATGCACCATATATGAATCTTCTAAAGTCAAAAAATATACCACATAGCTTCTTTTTTGGTCCTCCGGGGAGTGGCAAGACTAGTGCTGCAAATATTATTGCAATACATTTAGATATGCCATTTTATAAATTAAATGCAACCAATTTCAAAACAGAAGAATTAAGAGAAATAATAAAACAACACACACATGCACTGCAAAAACCACTAATTTTTATAGATGAGATTCATAGGCTAAGTAAGAATCAGCAAGAATTATTGTTACCAATAATGGAGAGTAGAGAGGCAATTATTATGGGTGCTTCAACTGAAAATCCATTTTTTGCACTAACTGCTGCTATTCGTTCTAGGTCTATGGTTTTTGAGTTTTTTGCACTTAGTAAAGAGGAGCTATATGCGTTAATTAAAGATTACGAGCTAGAAGATAGCGTTAGAGAATTTCTAGTAGTAAGTAGTGGTGGAGATGTTAGAGCTATGCTTAATTTACTCTCTTATGGTATTGAGATTGCAAAAGATTCTAAAAAAATAACTTTAGAGATGTTGCAGAGTTTGAGGAGGCATTCACTAAATACAGGCACAAGTGAAGATAGTGTCCATTATGATTTAATCTCTGCACTTATAAAGAGTATAAGGGGCAGTGATGAGAATGCTGCAATTTACTATCTAGCTAGACTTATAAAAAATGGAGAAAATGCCGAATTTATCGCTAGAAGACTAGTGATATTGGCTAGTGAAGATATAGGTAATGCAAATCCAAATGCTCTAAATTTGGCAAACTCTACAATGCAAAGTGTTGCTAAAATAGGTTACCCAGAAGCTAGAATCATACTAGCACAATGTGTGGTGTATCTATGTGCTTCTCCTAAGTCAAATATGTCTTATAATGCCATAAATAAGGCGTTAGACCATGTGGAGAAAAATCCAAATGAGCCAATAGTAGAAAATATACAGCATTTTAAAAAAGGTTATCTTTATCCGCATGATTTTGGTGGGTGGGTGGAGCAAAAATACATGTATAAAGATATGCAATTTGTAAAATGGGAAAACAAAGGCTTTGAAAAGACACTTTATGAGTGGCTTTGTAAAATTAAAAATATAAAGGAGTAAAAATGGGCGTAAATAACAATATAAAGGATTTTATTAAAAATCTAAAAAATGATGGATGTTTTGAGGGCTTTAAACATGTGCTTGAGCTTGGGAGCCAAGATGATTTGGAGCTCGGAGATGAGCTGTTTTTAGCACTTAGAGATAATGTGACATTTAATAGAAAGTTTATACCTAGCCTAGAATATGCGGGGGGGGGGGGATTTAAGCACTTTATCGTAAGTGATAAAGAAAAAAGAGAAGGTATTAGAATCTCTACAAATTACTTTTATGGCACTTTAGGTTTTGAAAGCTATGATTGTATAGACTTAGATGGTGCATATAATGCATTAGCTTTTAATCTAAATACGAATCTTGCGAATTTTTATAATTATACAAATATCTTTTGTCTTGTTACTAACTTTGGAACTAGTGAGCATATTTTAAATCAAGCTGTGTGTTTTGAAAATATCCATAATCTATGTAAAGAAAATGGAATTATGATTCATGCTTTGCCAATTTCTGGTTATTTTAATCATGGGTTGTTTAATTATTCTTTGAAGTTTTTTATGAGACTTGCCGTGTTTAATGATTATGAATTTTTATCTTGTAAATTGCTTCAAGTTGGTGTAGATAATAACTGTAATACCTATATAGAACATGAAAAGATTCTAAGGCATTTAGATGATTTAGAAGGTGCATATGAATATCTAGATTCTTCAAAGAGTATGGATTTGAAGTATCCGCATACAAGCGGAGGTTGTGGATTTAATATTGTAGTTGCATTTAAAAAGACCACCAATAAGCCATTTTCATTCCCACTTGATAGGCCGATGTTTAAATATAAAACAAGAGAAACTTTAAAGTTTTTCTTAAAAGACAAAGCAGATTCTATAAATAGTGTTGCAATCTTTGGCTCAAAAGTTGCAGCTAGTCATATTAGAGAATTTTTAGAGAGTTGTGGTATAGAGATATTATGTTATATTGATGATTATAATACTGGTAGTATAAATGGTATAGATATAGTATCAAGAGATAAATTTATACAAGATTACAAAGATAAATGTGATTTTATTTTTAAAGGACCATTGCAAAGGGGTGAAATTGATGTGGGAGTAGAGGTTATAGAATCTAAGTGGGCGTGGTTTTATTAAGAATAGCCTAAGGGCTATTCTACTACTGGAGCGTGAGCACTTCTCTTGTCATCCCCAATATCATCTCTATGTGGTTGAGAACCTGCTACAGCGTCCCATACGATACAGCCCTCTGTAGGACATGCACTAGCACATGCTGGTTCATCATTGTGTCCAACACACTCTACACACTTGTCATTATATACAAAGTAGCATCCATCATCATTTGGGTTGTCATCATCATCTACTATAGCTTCAACTGGGCATTCATCAATACAGGCTCCACAGGCTATACAAATATCAGTAATCTTAACAGACATTGTCTTCTCCTTTATTAAAATGGCATTGAGTATATATAAAAAGTGATAAAATGTAGCTTTAAATTTTTTTAAAAGTTAAATATTATTTAAATACTTTAAAGGCAATCTATGAGTATTATTTTTGGTCCTATAAAATCTAGGAGATTTGGCGAATCTTTGGGGGTTGATTTATCGCCTAGTATTAAGCAGTGTAATTATGATTGTTTATATTGTGAGTTAGAGGGCAAAAAGGCAATAGATACAATGACAGAAGTATTAAGTGTTGAATTCATATTGCACGAAATAGAAGTAGCACTAAAAAGATTCCACAATATAGATTCAATTACAATTACAGCAAATGGTGAGCCAACAATGTATCCTTATTTATATGAGCTAATGTTAAGACTAGAAGACATTAAGGGAGATAAAAAAACATTGCTTTTAAGCAATGGCGCACTTTTACATGATGTGAGTGTAGCTAGGGCTTGTATGCTATTTGATAAAGTTAAGTTTTCACTAGATGCAATAACTCCTAGTGTGTTTAAAAAAATAGATAGACCATCTAAAGATATATCGCTTGATAAGATTCTAGCTGGTTTGTATGAGTTTTGCAGGGATTATAGTGGAGAGTTGTATGCTGAAATTTTATTTGTAAAAGGCGTTAATGATTCAATTGATGAAGTAAAGAAAATGGCGAGATTCTTAGCACCTATGAATCTTATGCGACTTGATATAAGCACCATAGATAGACCGCCTGCATATAAAGTAGAGCCTATTGATTGTGAGAGATTAGAAGAATTTGGGAGAATCTTTAGTGAATATGGAATTAATGTCCTAATCCCTAAGAGAACTAAATCTGATGAAAGGCTAAATTTATCCTTAAGCAAAGATGAGATTATAAAACTATTATCTTTGCGACCTTTGAGTGAAGATGAGGTAAGTATGCGTTTTAGCAAAGATAGTATTGAGGTATTAGAAGAACTAACAAAAGAAGGGGTAATAAAGTTGCGTGAAAATAGCGGAGTTAAGTTTTATGAAGTGTGATGTATATGCTATAATTCTCACTTTTACTTTGAATTTTAAGGAACACGAATGAAAAAGATTTTTTTAGCTTTCTTGCTTGGTTTTATTGCTATTTTTGCTGGGTGCAAAAATGATGACAAACTTGTCATGGCAACAGCAGCGGAGTTTCCTCCATTTGAGTTTAAAGAGGGTAAAGAGTTTAGAGGTATTGATATTGAAATAGCACAAGCATTGGCAAAAGAGCTTGGAGTAGAGTTAGAAATCAAAGATATGGAATTTGATTCTGTAGTTAGTGCTATTAGTAGTGGCAATGCTGATTTAGGGCTTAGTGGCTTGACTATTAATGAAACTAGAGCTAAGGTTGTTCATTTCTCTAATCCTTATTACAATGCAGCACAAGTTGTAATTGCAAAGACAGATTCTAATTTCAAATTTAGTGGCAATGATGCGGTTAAACTAAGAGAATTAATTGCAAATACAAATGGTATTAAAATAGGTGTAGCAACTGGCACAACAGGTGCTTTTTATGCAAAAGGTGATAAGGATTGGGGATTTGAAGGATTTGCTAATGCTGAAGTTAAGAGTTTTGTAAATGGTTCTTTGGCTGTAAATGCTTTAGTAAATGGCGTTGTAGATATTGTTATTTTAGATGAAGCACCAGCGAAGATTCTATCTAATGCTAATCCAAATACACAAGTATTTGATGCTTATTTGACAGAGGAACAATATGGGGTTGCTGTAAATAAGAATAATAAAGAATTATTAGACAAAATAAATGCAGCATTGGCAAAATTAAAAGAATCTGGTACTTTAGATTCAATTATTCAAAGTTATATGTAGGAAATTCATTGGATAAAATAGAAATATTTTATAGAGAACTAATCACAAAAGGTGGATACCACCTTGTGATTGAAGGGTTATTGGTTACTATTTTATTGGCTGTTGTGGGGCTTATTATAGGTATTGTTATAGGTACATTAATTGCAATTTTAATAACAAAAGAAGAGAAAAATACATTTGAGAGGGTTTTATGTGTATTTTTCAAGCTTTATGTTGGATTCTTCAGAGGGACCCCGATAGTTGTGCAGTTGCTGTTTATTTATTTTGTGATTTTGCCACTTTTTGGTTTAGCTGGGAGCAATGCTCTAATTGTCGCTGTAATTATCTTTGGGCTTAATAGTGGAGCTTATGTTAGTGAGATAATAAGAGGTGGAATCTTAAGTGTAGATAGTGGGCAAAATGAAGCAGCAAGGGCTTTAGGACTAAATGCAAATTCTAGTATGCGTTTTGTGGTCTTTCCGCAGAGTATCAAAAATGCTTTACCAAATTTGGGAAATGAGTTTATTACACTACTTAAAGAAACATCAGTAGCAAACTATGTAACTGTGCATGATTTAACTTATGCGTTTAAAACTATAGGTTCTGCTAGTTATGAATATATGGTGCCTTATTTTTTCTTGGCACTTTGTTATTTGGTGTTGGTGCTTGTGGCTAGTTATTTTGTAGGAATCTATGAAAGGAAATTAAGAAAAAGTGATAAGCGTTAGAAATCTAGTAAAGCAATATAATGACAAGATAGTTATAAATAATTTAAGTGTTGAATTTAAAAAAGGTGAAAAGGTTGTAATAATAGGACCAAGTGGGAGTGGAAAAAGCACTTTTTTGAGATGTCTAAATTTGCTTGAGATTCCAGATTTAGGTGAAGTTTGGCTAGATGGCAAGAGGATTTCTAATATCAGTGTTAATTTATATGATGAGTTAAAATCGCTAAAAGGCTCAAAACTTAAGTCAAAAATAAAAGAATATGACTTAAAAGATAGACAAGATATAAATGAAGCAAGAAGTAAAATGGGAATGGTGTTTCAGCATTTTAATTTGTTTAATAATTTAAATGTATTAGAGAATATAACACTAGCACCAATACAACTAAAAAAAGCTACAAAAAGTGAGGCAGTAGATATAGCTAAGGCACTATTAGACAAAATAGGGCTAAGCAATAAAATATATGAGTATCCATTAAGGTTAAGTGGTGGGCAAAAGCAAAGAATAGCAATAGCAAGGGCATTGGCTATGAAGCCTGAAGTTATTCTTTTTGATGAGCCTACAAGTGCGTTAGACCCGGAGATGGTCGGTGGTGTGTTAGAGCTTATGAAAAGTGTAGCAAATGAAGGCATGAGTATGATTTGTGTTACACATGAAATGGGCTTTGCAAAGGAGGTTGCTACTAGGGTTTTGTTTATGGAAAATGGGCTGATTTTAGAAGATAATAATCCAACTAGATTCTTCAATAATCCGACAAATGAAAGGCTAAAATACTTCCTAAGTCATATTAGGCATTAAGTGTAAATACATAATGCTTAAAAGCAAGTATTAATGCCCACAAAACACAAAGTATAAGCGAAATTAGAATAATCCATTTTGGTTTGTTTAATATGGCTAAAAATTTGCTAAATCCAAAAAAATAAATTGTAGTAAAAAAAAATACAAACCCACTAATGCTTCCAGCCAATGCTAAACCAACAGCACCTAAAGACTGCATTAAAATTATAGATAAAATAGCACCTATTAGAAGTGAAAAAGCAGATATTTTTGCGGCTAGTGTTTGTTTGTGATGTGAATATAGCCATAAAGAAAAGATTCTAGCTAGTCCAAAAGGAAGCAATCCAATCATGTAAGCACTAAATACTGAAGCTGTAATTATTGTGTCTTCTCTTAAAAACTCTCCCCTCTCAAAAAGTAGCCAAATAATTTCATCTCTTAGCATTATCCCACCTAGAACACATGCACTAAGTAATGCACTAAGTAGCCAAAAACTACGAGATAGTTCAAACAATGCTCTATCTTCTTCTTTGTTTTTTATATATTTTGCAACTAAAGGAAATAATGCTGTTGAGGTTGCAATAGCAAAGATTGCAAGTGGTAGTTGAAAGATTCTATTTGCATAGTATAAATAAGAAATAGCCCCACTAGTTAGAAATGAGGCGAGTAGTGTATCGATAAATGACGCAAGTTGTGCTGTTGAGCTACCAATCATTGCTGGGAAAAATTGACTTTTAAAGCTAGAGATACTTTGTTTTATTGAATCTTTTTTATGTTTTAGTTCTTTTGTGCCTATTAGTAGCAATTTTAAAAGCTTTAATCTCCACATTGGATATATGTGTAGCAATATTTGTGCTATCCCACCTGCTAATACTCCATAGCTAAGCAATAATACAGATTCATAAGAATCTTTACTATTTGCAAAAAGCAATGCAATAATCATGCATATATTAAGTAATGCAGGAGAATAAGCCCATGCTGTAAAATTTCTTTTATACTGCAACATAGCACCAAAAAATGTAACTATAAAAACTAATAGCAAATACCAAAAATTTATCGCAACTAGTGGTGCTGCAAGTGCTATTGTTGATTCATTAAAGCCATATGCTAGAATCTTTGTTATAGGCACTTGAAAAACATAAACCAAAATAGATAGCACAAATAAGACAAAGCAGAAAATACCTAATATTTTTAGTGCAAAGCCACCTTTGTATTTTGTTTGTAAAAAGCTTGGTAGAAACGATTGATTAAATGCCCCTTCACCGAAGATTCTTCTAAATAGGTTTGGTAGTTTAAAAGCTACAAAAAATATATCACTATATATGTTTGCTCCAAGCGTGTTTGCTGTCATTAAATCTCTTATAAAGCCAAAGATTCTTGAAGTTAAAATTCCACTACTATTTGTAAAGAAGGCTTTAAAAAACATTACAACCTCTAATAATTTATTTGCTAAAATTGTATCAATTTTTGCTAAGGGTTTTTAGAGTATGTTTGGTAGTGAAACTAAAAAAGGTTTTGAATCATATTTTGTAAATGAATGTGAAGATATTAAAATAGCCATAAAGCAAGTTGCTTCAATATATTCTATAGATTCATCAAGTCTTGATTTTAGGCTAAAAGAAATAACAACATATGTAAAAAATAATTATGATAATGTGGTAGAGCTAATTCCTAAGGGTGAAGTTGAATTTTTTTTACTAAATAGAGATAATATACTTGATACTAGATATACATTTATTCAAAGATATAGCATAGATGTAATAAAAAAACAAACAAGCAAAAAAAATCCATTTTATTTCCAAGCTGACAAGGTGTTCTCACAAGCATATGTGATTTTTGAATCTGGTTTTGTGTTAAATGATTTTGATAGTGTATATGATGAAATACGCAAAATAAAAATGCTAAATAAAATAATAATAGTAAATGAAGAAGAAGAAAAAAAGTATTTGCTAGAGTTTTTGGAATCTCTTAATTATCCACTAACTAAGGAAGTAAAATATATTCTATCATGTGGAGTAAATTTAGTCCCAACAACAAATAGTCAAATACAATATAAAGTGCCAAAAGATATAAAAGGTAAATTCTATACTCTAAAAATAAATGACTTAATATGTGTCTACAAAAAGCCATCTCAAGGAAAACCCGGTAGGAATCTAAAAGGACAATACATAATCCCTGATTTACCAGATACCATACATGACCACACACCAACAATAAGATATGATGAAAATACAATAAAAGTTGTTGATAATCCTTATGAGATTTTATATTTAGCTGCAATTGGCGGAGTTTTAAACTTTAAAGAAGATTATTTTTGGATTGATAATGCAGTTGATACTGGTGCGGTTAGCTTAAAGACAACCGGTGATGTAATAGGTGATATAGATAGTGGCACAACTATAAATATAACTGAAGCAGATTTGCTAAAAGAAGCACTAGGTCAAGGCTCACAAATACAAGCCTCAAGGGTTAATATACAAGGAAATGTAGCAAGTGGTGCAAAAATAAGAGCAAGGGAAGCAAATATAGAAGGATTTACGCACCAAGATTCACAAGTTAGTGCAAGAAATATAAATATAGCAACTCATAAAGGACTTGCCATTGGCGATACAATAAAGGTAGATACACTAGAGGCAGGTATAATAAGAGGCAATGTAGTTGAGGTTAATAATGTATATGGTGGTAAAATATATGCAAATGAGATAAAGATTAATACATTACACTCTAATGCATTTTTGCATGCCACTAAAAAAATAGAAGTAATAAATATGGTTAAAGGAGAAAATAAGTTTTTTATATCAGCATTTTCCAGTCCAGAAAAAGACGAAAACTATCATAAACTCATAAGCGATAGAAATTATGCAATTTCAGAATCTAAAATATTGATTAAAGAGATCAAAATAAAAACATTGGAGTTAAAAAAGTTAGATGATGTAGCCAAAAAAACGCGAAACTCTCTAATACAATATAAAAATGCTAATAAAAAGCCACCTTCATATTTGTTGAATAAGTTTGAAGAATATCACAATATGGTAGTAAGCTTAAAGGAAAGAAAGCAGAAGTTAGAGATTTTAAATAATTTATATAAAACTTCAACTGCACAATTATCAAATATAGATAAAGAAATATTCTATTCTTATGTTGAGGTGCTTAGTGGTTGGGTTGGATACAATGAAGTTAGGTTTATTTTTAACTTCCCTGAGCATAAGGAGTTAATGGTAATTCCACACAAATCTAACAAGCCAAAAGTTATCTACAATAAAGAGGCTTCAACATTAGAGATGATAGATATTAATTAAAAGGATTATTATGATTATTGCGTTAGTTGGAGAGATATTTTATAAAGAACCAACAAAAATAGCACTAAACTGCAGTGGTGTAGTCTATGAGGTGTTTGTATCGTTAAATACAAGCAATAAAATACAAAGCAAGGTTGGAGATACAATAACGCTACTTACCACACATATAATAAGAGAAGATGCACAAACTTTATATGGATTTTTAGAATCTAGTGAAAAAAGATTATTTGATACTTTAATAAAAATAAATGGCGTAGGACCTAAGGTTGCTATGGCTATTTTATCTACTTATACTCCAAGTAGCTTTGCAAATGTAGTATCTAATAATGATATAAAATCAATGCAAAGAGTGCCGGGCATTGGTCCTAAGAGTGCAGGTAGAATCTTAGTTGATTTATCTGGTTGGTCTTTGGAGTTAGCTAGTGATTGTGCTATTAGTGATGATTCAAATCTAACTCAAGTAATAATGGCACTAGAATCTCTAGGATACAAAGGAGATGTGATAAATAAAGCTATAAAGGGCTTGGAAGTCGGTGAAGTAGGGACTATGGTTAAAAATGCACTAAAAAAGATTCAAGGTTTATAATGAGTAAAAAATTACATTTAATATCGCTTGGTTGCACAAAGAACTTGGTAGATAGCGAGGTTATGCTAGGTAAATTAGCAGAGTATGAACATACAGATGATATAACAGAGGCTGATGTTGTTATAGTAAATACCTGTGGTTTTATCGAGGCTGCTAAAAAAGAAAGCATACAAACAATACTAGAAGCAATAGAAAACAAGAAAAAAGATTCAATTATTGTAGCTAGTGGTTGTTTAACGCAAAGATATGCTAAAGAGTTGCAAAAGGAAATACCAGAGCTTGATATAATAACTGGTGTTGGGGATTATGATAAGATAGATTCCATGATTGAGAGGACAAAAAGAGGGGAGAAAATCCTTTCTGTATCTTCAGAGGTATTTTTAGCAAGTGGAAATAATAGACGAGTTATTAGTGGTTCTAGGATTCATGCTTATATCAAGTTATCAGAGGGTTGTAATCAAAAATGTAGCTTCTGTGCCATACCTAGTTTTAAGGGCAAATTGCACTCACGCACATTAGAATCCACGCTAAAAGAAGTGTCAAATTTATCAAAAATGGGCTTTAGGGATTTTACATTTATTTCTCAAGATTCTAGTTCTTATTTGCGTGATTTAGGGATTAAAGATGGTTTAGTTGATCTAATAGATGGAGTAGAGGGACTAGTTCAGAGTGGGTTGGAGATTCGAAGTTGCAGAATCTTATATTTATATCCATCTACTACTTCTAAGAAGTTGATTCAAAAAATAATAGATTCTAAAGTGTTTCATAATTATTTTGATATGCCTTTGCAACATGTAAGTAAAAATGTGCTATCAAAAATGGCTAGAAGTGGAGATTTTATCGAGCTTTTAAGAATGATGAAGAGTGCTAAAAATAGCTTTCTTAGAACTAGCTTTATATTAGGGCATCCTGGAGAGAGTGAAGAAGACTTTAGAGAATTATGTAGTTTTGTTGATAATTTTCATTTTGATAGGATTAATTTTTTTGCGTTTTCTAGCGAAGAGGGAACTAAGAGTGCTATGATGGAGCAAATACCGCAAAAAATAGTAAATGCAAGGCTTAAAGAAATAAACAAAATTTTTTTAAAACAATATAAAGATTCATTAAAAAGTTTGGTAGGAGAGGAGATTGTTGCAATAGTTGAAGGAGAATCTAGTGAGCATGAGTTTTTCTACTCTGCTAGAGATGTAAGGTATGCACCACAAGTTGATGGAGAGATTCTTATAAATGATAGTCTAATAAAGTCAATTGAAGCTGGATTCTATAAAGTGAAGCTAACAGAGATTGCTGGTGAAAATCTTATAGGTTGCATTATTGATAGAGCTTAAATTTTTAGATGAGCTAAGAGACGGGAAGAATCTCTTGGCTTTTTCTGCTGGAGTTGATTCTACTGCTTTGTATTTTTTGTTGAAGCTTTATGATATTAGCTTTGATATTGCTATTGTGGATTATGATATAAGGAAACAAAGTAAATTAGAGGTATCTCGTGCTAAGTCTTTGGCATTTTATGATAATAAAAAGTGCTTTGTTTATGAATCTAGTGCTATTTCTTCTAACTTTGAGCATAGAGCAAGGGAGATTCGGTATTTGTTTTTCCAGTCTATTATTTTAGAGCATGATTATACAAATTTAATCCTAGCTCATCAGTTAAATGATTCTTTAGAATGGTTTTTAATGCAGTTTAGCAAAGGCACTAGCGTTTCTAATATGATCATAATGCCAAAGACACAAAGAAAGATTCAAAATAAAACATATAGTATCTTGCGTCCTTTGCTTAGTGTAGATAGGGAATCTTTGAAAGGCTTTTTGGAAGATAGGGATATTTTTTATTTTTATGACTTTAGTAATAATGATTTTAAATTTAAGAGAAATTACTTTAGGAGTAAGTTTTCAAACATATTTTTAAAAGAGTTTAAAGATGGTATTAAATTTTCTCTTTCTTTGTTGCAAGAAAATAATATGAAAATATATAATGAAATTGATGTTTATGATGATGTTAGAGAATACTATATTTTTTCGTCATGCGATTTGGATTTTTTATACATTGATAAGTTTTCTAAGTGTCTGCACTATGTATTATCTAAAAAGCAAAAAATAGAGTTAAATAAATATATATATTTGGATCACTTTTCACTAGTGTTTGGCGATAAAATAGTTGTAGAAAAGTTTCACAATAGAATATATGTTTTTAGACAAGTATCTAAAAAGGTTGTTTTTACCAAGCAGCAAAAAGAATATTTTAGAAAGAATCGCATACCAATTAAATTTAGAAAATTTTTAGCATATCGTTATCAAATACCAATAGAATTGCAATATATCAATTAAGTGTTACTTTTATATACTTTTTATTACTAGATTTATCAATTTATTAATAATATTAATTATTTTAAGTAAAATGTGGGGGGGGGGGGGTAGAATTTTAGATTCATATATTATATTATAGATTTTAAAAGGGGTATTTATGGGTTTTTGGTCTAGGCTTAGTATTGGTACCAAGATTATAGTTAATGTCACTTGCGTTTTGCTTGTATGTATGTTTTGTATGTCTTTTTTGATATTGCAACAAGTTTCAAAAACACAAAAAAGAACTGATAATAGTCTGCTTCTTTCTGTTGGTAGGGAAATATCAGAAATAGTAAATGGGATCTATGGAGAAGTATATACTTCGGTGAGAACCGTAAATGGGACATTAGAGGAAATTATAAATGATAGAGAAAGTGGTGCTAGATCTCAAGCTACTCTTGAAAATGAGCTCAAAAATACTCTTGATTCTAGTAATTATGGCATATATGCGTTTGTATATATTAAAGATAGTGATTGGTTTGGAGATAAAATAGTAGATTCTAAGCATAGACTTCCAAATGGTGAGTTTTTAATACTTGTAGAAGATACAGATGTTACCAATGCGGGTGGTTTAAAGGTTGGTTCTGCAACGGATAGTGTAGTTAAGTTACCAACCGTCGAACGTGCATTAAATACTGGTAAAGTCGCAGTTGGTAATCCTTTTTACGTTAATTTAACTGGAAAAAATGAATTTATCAATACAATTACAATACCTATAAAAAAGAATGGTATAGTGATTGGTGCTGTTGGCATGATGGTGAATTTAGATACAGTAGGAAAAATTCTGAACAATAGTGATAGATCAGTATTTGATGGGGATTATAGATTCTTGCTTAGTGCAAATCAAACTATAGCATCTCATCCCAATACGGAATATTTGGGCAAAAAGCTTGTTGACATTCCAGGAGACAAACAACAACTTGAAGGATTAGCAAATAGAGCTAAAGAGCAATATAGAGGTATATTTGAATATACAAATTATGCAAATGTAAGGACTTTGGCTGGTATGTATAGTTTTGAAGTTGGCTATGGTACTGGTTCTTATTGGACTGCTGCTGTTTTGGCACCAGTTAGTTCTGTAAATGCTAATGCCGAATATATGCAAAGGTTGATTGCTATATGTAGCATTGTTACCGTCCTTATTATTGTATTATATGTTTTGTGGTATATAAAAGCAAATGTATCTTCTAGAATTGTAAATATATTATCTCATTTGCGAGGATTTTTTAAGTGCTTGAATTTTGAAACTGATAAATGTCCTATGCCATTAAGGCCAAAGGCACAAGATGAACTAGGTCAGATGGCTATGGAAATTAATCTAAATATAGAAAAAACACAAGAATCATTAGATAGAGATGGGCAAGCCGTTGTAGAATCCGTTAATAGTGTAAAAATAGTTGAAAGTGGAGATTTAACAGCAAGAATAACAGCAGAACCATTTAATCCAAAGCTACGAGAATTAAAAGATGTTTTAAATCAATTGTTAGAAACTTTGGAGAAGAAAGTTGGTAGTGATTTAAATGAGCTTGATAGAGTTTTTAATTCATATGCTAGTCTCAATTTTACTACAGATGTTAAGAATACTAGTGGTAGGGTTGAGCAGGTAACCAATACCTTAGGCAAAGAGATAAGAACAATGTTAAAATCTAGTAATCGTTATGCCATTGATTTGACTAGTAAAACTGATATTCTGAAAGGTTATATGCAAAGACTAACAGAAGGAAGTCAATCTCAAGCAAGTTCTTTACAACAATCAGCAGCTGCCATAGAAGAGATAA
>NZ_JAQHXS010000040.1:0-206 GCF_027859275.1 Helicobacter sp. WB40
AGCTAAAACAGGAATATGGAAAAGAAGCAAAAGAAGAATTGCAAAAAATGTGTAAAAATAAAAAGGCGAAGGTAGAATTTAAGGGCATTGACAGATACAAAAGACATCTTGGAGTTTTGTATTGCGATAAAAGAAATGTTAATAAAACACTCTTGCAAAATGGATATGCTTGGAGTTATAATAATTGGAACAAAAAACTGGAAATA
>NZ_JAQHXS010000041.1:0-205 GCF_027859275.1 Helicobacter sp. WB40
GCCTTGTAACTATCATTTTCAGTATTTATGCTTGTTTCTTTTAATTTTATAGAATCTATGTCGCTTTGCAGTTCAAGCTCTTTGTCTATTATGCTTTTATCTAGTTGCTTTTCTTTTTGTTCATTCAATTTTGCTATTTTTTCTGTTTGCTCTTTGCTCCTCTTTATAAATTCATCTTGTATCCTTTTCTCCTCTGCTTCCTTTT
>NZ_JAQHXS010000042.1:0-200 GCF_027859275.1 Helicobacter sp. WB40
ACAAAGCTTATGTTTTTATTTCGAGCTAAAGAAGCTAAAAGTGCTAAGTTAGCATTAAAACTATCTAGCCCATTACTTTCTTTATCTAATGCTTTTGCTACTTTACTTTTTAGTTCTTCTACACTTATTGATTCTATGAAATTTGGCAATTTGTTTATTTTGTCTTTATATTTTGCTAATGTGCTTATTGCTAGTTCTGC